>NZ_CAJMDQ010000056.1 GCF_905212195.1 uncultured Anaerotignum sp.
AAAAGGAATCCGTCAAGTACCAGAAAGTGGAAATATTGAACAAAATTTCTTTTTATGCTAAAATAAGAGAAAATTTCCACGGAAAAGAGGGTAAAACGTGCATATTGTGTTATTAGAACCGGAAATCCCCCAGAATGCGGGCAACATTGCCAGAACATGCGCTGTGACCAATACAGTGCTGCATCTGATTAAGCCCTTGGGATTTTCTGTAGAGGATAAATATTTGAAACGGGCAGGGCTGGATTACTGGAAACTGCTGGACATTCGGTATTATGAGAATTTTCAGGATTTTCTGGACAAAAACCCTAATGCGAAAATCTGGATGGCGACCACAAAGGCGAAACATGTTTATTCCGATGTGACTTTTGGGGAAAATGACTATCTGATGTTTGGGAAGGAAAGCGCAGGCATCCCGGAGGAAATTCTGCTGCAATACCCGGATACAGCCATCCGCATTCCCATGCTGGAAGCGGCAAGAAGTCTGAATCTGTCCAATTCCGTAGCCATCATCATTTATGAAGCACTGCGTCAGCAGGGATTTCCTGGCATGCTCCAGGAAGGGGAGCTGCACCGCCATACATGGGCAGAAGCAAAGCCAAAAGAATAAATTTCAGAAGAAACCAAAGAAAGCTGAAATCCTTGTAGTATAAAGAATTTCAGCTTTCTTTTTTCGTATTTTGAGCAAAAGAAAAACAGAGAGAAACTTGCGTTTCTCTCTGTTTGTTTTTTGTGTAGGCAATGCCATAATCAAATGGCTGATGTTGCAGTCGAATTATTTGTGACCTGCAGCTTTGTAAGCTTCGATACCTTTGCCCAGCAGTTCGATACCTCTAGCCATATCGTCTGCGTTCAGGATGTAAGCGATACGCAGTTCGTTTTTGCCCAGACCGGGTGTAGCGTAGAAGCCTTCAGCAGGAGCATACATAACTGTTTCGTTGTTTTCTCTGAATTCTTTCAGCAGGAACAGCAGCAGATCTTCTGCGTTTTCAACGGGCAGTTTGCATGTGATGTAGAAAGCACCGCCGGGTTTTTCGCAAACAACGCCGGGGATTTTCTTCAGAGCGTCGAATGTAACGTCTCTTCTGTGTTCATATTCAGCTCTTACGCTGTTGAAGAAGTCAGCAGGCAGTTTGTACATTGCTGTAGCGCCAACCATGTCCAGTGTAGGTACGCACAGACGACCCATAGCAATCTTGAATACCTGAGCCATGTATTCTTTGTTTTTACATACCATGCAGCCGATACGAGCGCCGCAAGCGGAGAATCTCTTGGAAACGGAGTCGATGATGATAACTCTGTCTTCGATGTCAGGGATCTGACCGAAGGATGTCATTTCTCTGCCGTCATAAGCGAATTCTCTGTAAACTTCGTCAGCCAGGATCCACAGATCATGTTCTTTTGCGAAGTCAGCGATAACTCTCATGTCTTCTCTGGACAGGATGCAGCCTGTAGGGTTACCAGGGTTAACGATGGAGATCATTTTTGTTTTGTCTGTTACAACAGCTTCCAGTCTTTCTCTGATAGCGTATTTGTAACCTTCTTCAGCGTATGTTGTAACGGGTTTTACAACACCGTCAGCAGCCTGAATGAATGTCAGGTAGTTTGTGTAGTAAGGTTCAGCAACGATAACTTCATCGCCGGGGTTGATGATGGACAGGAAAGCCAGTGTCAGTGCTTCGGAACCGCCGCTTGTGATCAGAACGTCGTTTCTTTCCAGATTCATGTTGAATCTCTTGAAGTAATCAACGATAGCGTCCTGCAGTTCAGGCAGACCCCAGGAACCAGCGTAAGCCAGTACTTTCTGGTCAAAGCCTTTTACTGCTTCCCAGAATACGGAAGGTGTTTCGATATCGGGCTGACCGATGTTCAGGTGGTAAATTTTTACGCCTTCTGCTTTTGCAGCGTCAGCCAGAGGGTTGAATTTTCTAATAGGGGAGTTCTGCATTGCCTGCACTCTGTCGGAAATTCTCATGTCTTTCACTTCTCCTTTTTATTGATATTTTTTACAATAAATCATTTCTTTGCCTGTAAGAAAGCGAATTCCTTTCAGTGAGTGAACAAAAGTTCATCATCTGTCCATTTTCACGATAGAAAGGACTTGGTTTCGCTTCTGCTTGCAATAATAGTATATCACTTTTGGCAGGAAAAGCAAGTAGCACTGTGAAAATTTCTACAAAGTGGGGGAAGTTTGTGTATTATTTCGTATACTTTTGGCAAGAAAACGATATGGACGATATTTTTTATTAAGTTTACACCATAAGTGATGAAAAGCAGTTCATCAAATATGGAAATATTGTTGAGGAAAGAAAAGCTGTTTTACTGTTGATTTTTTCTGAATACGGCAATATGGCAGGAAGGACATTTTTGAATGCAAAACTATAAAAAGGGGCAGAAAAACCAGCGGGAACAGGGAGAAACAGGACTTTTCCTGCATTTTCTCCAAATGGAGAGCCTATAAAAAGCAAAAAAGATCGTATATTTTTTGTCAAATAAAAAGTATGAAAAAACGAACAATCAATATTTTGCGTGCAAAAAAACGGGAAAACATCAAAGTGCAAAGGTGGTGTTCCAAGGAGAGAAAAAAAGGGGAATTTCTGAAAAGAACGGGAAGGAAGGCAAAGAAAAACAGAACAGACAAGAGAAGAAAAAGCCGCTCTTGTCTGTTCTGCTGTCAGTACATAAAATTGTTATCTTTTTTGCAATGTTAATTTTCTGCTGTTGTTTCTTCCGGATTGGGTTGTGCTTCCGGCAGTGATGCCCGAGCAAAACGTATCTGCGCTTTGAACAGATCGCCGTCAATGGAAAGGAAGAACTTGCCTTTTTGCAGTTCTACCAGAGAACGGGCAATGTTCAGCCCCAGACCACTGCCTTCTGTAGAACGGGAGCTGTCCCCACGGACAAAACGTTCCATCAGTTCGTCAGGGTCGATGTTCAGCTGATCCCGGGAGATGTTCTTCACCGTGATAAATACCAGATCCGCATTTTGTTTGATCTGTATATAAACGCGGGTATTGGGTTGGGAATATTTGCAGGCGTTACTCAGCAGATTGCTCAGCACACGCCACATGAGGTTGCCGTCCACCAGACCGTAAACGATTTCGTTTTCCGGTGCGTTGATAACAGCTTCCAGCTGGGATGCCGCCAGTTTTTCTTCGTATTCCCCCACAGCCTGCTGTACCAGTTCCACAATGTCTGTGCATGCCAGAGAACAGTGGATGTTGCCAGTGGATGCTTTGGATGCTTCCACCAAGTCTTCCGTCAGTTTTTTCAGACGGCGGGACTGGCGATCCAGCACTTCGATATAGACGGAAGCCTGTCCGGTCAGTTCTTCTTTTTTCAGCAGATCCACATAGTTGATGATGGATGTCAGTGGTGTTTTGATGTCGTGGGATACGTTGGTGATGAGCTCTGTCCGCAGACGTTCACTCTTCATTTTCTGATTCAGGGCAATGGCAATGCCTTCGGAGATATTGTTCAAATCTTCCCCGTGCTGGCGGAAGGAACGGAACATACGCTTAGTATCTACCTTATATTCCAGATTGCCGGCGGAAAGCTGTTTGCTGGCCCGGCTCAGTTTCTGCCACTGTGCTGCAATGGAACAGAATACAATGAGCAGGACAAAATTCAGTATCATCACAACGCCTGCCGCATAGGTGCTGGTAAGATAGATGGAGGATACCACCAGCCAGCCGACTGCAACCTTCCATGTGCTGGGCAAAGCGTGAATGGCATCACCGATGGTGCTGAGAATGGCTTTGCATACCTGCCAGAGGAATTTCACTACATAATATGAAAGGGCATTTCGCCACCAGCCGCCTTTTTTCAGACGGGTGGACATGGTCATAATCAAAGCCAGCAACAGAGCTTCCAGTATGAAAAAACCGAAAAAGATGGACATCATACGGGTAACATCCAGATTGCCGTAATAAGCGCCGCCGGAAAGGATGCCCATGGTCAGGGACATGATGCCAAACCACAGGAGCAGGTAAATATCCAGCGGAATGCGATCCTGTACGTTTAGGATGATTTCTTCACTTTCCCCTCGATGACCTGCGGCACAAAGCAGATAAATGAAGGATGCCGCCAGTATAAACAGACTCACGAGAGCAATGAGGAACAGCCAGTAACCCAATGACATGGTCAGATTATAGAGCCGATAGCTGAGCCAGTAGTTATCCGGTGCAGAAAGAGGGTCTGCTACATAGCCAACAACGGTATAAGCAACGGCATTATCGAAATAAGTATATTCGCCGTTGATATCCCGCGCATCATTGTAATAGAAAGAATAAGATGTGGTCAGACCGATTTTTTCCGGCAATTCGCTCTTTATAACCAGATTGCCATTGTAGTCATATAACTCAAAGGCAAAGTTGGTTTTGCCGTTGGAAAAGATGCTGGCAATTTCTTCTGGTTCCGCGCCATCTATATACCAGCGCACCACGTTATCGGAATAACTGTAGGTGGTGTTTTCGCACCAAGGCGTGTCGTAATAGGATTTTTTCTGGTCGCTGAAAATGCCGCTTTCTCCGGCGAACAATATCCCGACAATGCTGAAAAAGGCGGTTATGCCTGTGATCATCACCAGAAAGATGCATGTCACCTTGATTCCCAGATTGTGGGTCACTTTTGTCATTCCTTCGCCTCCTTCTCCATTTTATAGCCCAAGCCCCAAACCACTTTCAGGTAACGGGGTTCGGAGGGGTTGATTTCGATTTTTTCACGAAGGTGACGAATATGAACGGCTACTACACTGCCGGAACCATAAGCGTCCTCATTCCAGATCTGTTCATAAATCTGATTGGAGGAAAATACTCGTCCGGGGTTTTCCATGAGCAGTTTCAGGATGTTGTATTCACTGGGTGTCAGGGAAACAGGTTCTCCATCCACGGTAACGGTTTTGGAATCATCGTCCAGATCGATACCGCCGATGACCAGATGAGAAGCTTTTTTTGCCATGCCGCCCAAAGAAGTGTAACGGCGCAGATGGGATTTGACCCTTGCCAAAACCTCAATGGGGTTGAAGGGCTTTGTGATGTAGTCGTCAGCGCCGATATTCAGCCCAAGGATTTTGTCGCTGTCCTCACTTTTCGCTGTCAGCAGAATGATGGGGATGTTGTACTGTTCCCGCAGTTTTGCTGTGGCGGAAATGCCGTCCATCTGTGGCATCATCACATCCATGAGCACCAGATGGATGTCATTGTGGGCAACCACGTCCAAAGCTTCTTTTCCCGTAAAAGCTGTGAAGATTTTATAATTTTCCGTAGAAAGGTAAATGGACAAAGCGGACACAATGTCCTTTTCGTCGTCACAAATCAAGATATTATACATGGTTCATACACCTCCAAAGTTCTGCTTTTATTGTATCAATATTCCCTTTAAGAAAACAGGGAAAAAATCTTTAAGATTGCTTTAAGATTAGAGGAGGATTCCTCTTTGTATGCCTATTCTACCACATGACAAAGTGAAAAGGTAGGATTTTGCGCAGGGATTTTTTACAAAAAAAGGAAGCGGTCAGAAACGGAATAAAATATTGAACAAATAAAAAAGCTGGAGTCCTTTTTCAAGGATTCCAGCCATATTTCTTTTCTTAATGAAGCAGTGCCTAAGGTCTGCCTGTCATATTTGAATTATTCGTAGTCTTTCGGGTTCTGGTAAATACCATTGAGCTGAATTTCGTAGTGGCAGTGAACACCGGTGGACATGCCTGTGGAACCAGTCATAGCGATGACATCGCCTTTTTTCACAGTGTCGCCAACTTCTACCAGATTTTCGGAGTTATGGGCATACAGTGTAGTGAAGCCGTTGCCGTGGTCGATTTTTACGTAATAACCGTAGTCATCATGGTAAGTAGCTTCTACAACAGTACCTGCCGCTGTTGCGCTGATGGGTACAATCTGGCTTCTGGTGGAAAGGTCAACACCTTTATGCACACGGCCGTCGCTGATGGTAGGATCACCGTCAGGATTGAATTCTGTGGACATCACATAATCTTCTACAGGATAGCCCATAGGTACGTTGCTGTACTGTGCCAGTGTTTCTGTTACGTTTGTTGCCACATCCACGAAGGAAGCGCCTGTCATATCCAGCATCACATTCATTTTATCCAGCTGCGCGGAAAGAGATGTTGCCTTGTTGTAAGAAGTTGTAACGATGGTGGTGAATGTTTTTTCACCGGACTGAGATGTACTGCCGTTTTCCAGAATGGAAAGGCATGCAGTGGAAAGATCTGTTTCTGCGGAAGCAGTGTCGTTGCTTGCAGCAGCTTCTTCTGTACTTTCGGTAGTTGTGGTGGAAGTGGTGCTGCCGTTCATGTTGTTGATTTCTTCTGCAAGGCTCTGTTTTGTATTTTCCAGTTCAGTCATCTTGTTTTCCAGTTCTTCTGTTTTCATCTGGATTTCGTTGATGTGCTGGGTGTATTCTTCGTTTTCGTTTTCCAGCATTTCAGTGCGCTGGGTCAGTTTGCGGTTTTCTTTTTCCATTTCTGCCAGCTGCTGCTGAGAGTTTGTCAGACGGTTCTGGGTCTGCAGATAAGAAACACCCGCATAAGCGCCGCCGCCCAGTACGATCAATGCTGCCAGAGATGCGGCAATGATATGACCTTTTTTCAGGTGCAGGGTTTTGGAGCCGTTTTTGTGGGACAGGTGCAGTGTGAGAAGATGCTTGTCCGCCTTTGCTTCTGCCTGTGTGTTTTCTGCAGATGCAGTGTTTTCTGTATTTTCTGTAAGTTCTGTATTTTCTGTCAGAATGTTTTCTGTATTGTTATCTTTGGAGAAGTTTTCATTTTCTGCCATGAGATCACCTTTCTGTCTTTTTTATCCTGAATTAGTATACTAAATAATCCAAAATTTGTAAACTAAAAGTTACGCATTTTTTACGATTGTTAATAATTTTTTAATAATTTACTGTTTTTTCCATAGAAGATGAGAATTTCCTTTGAAAAATCCCCTTTTCTTGTAACGTTGGAATAACTGTGGTATAATAAAGTACCGGTTTCGGGAAGGGGAATCATGATGAATCTGAATTTCAAAATGATAGAAAAATATGGCAAAGACGGTCTTTTTTTCTGGAAAATGCTGCGCAGAGGATTTTCTGTTGGAAAAAGGCTGTTTTTTGGCAGAAAACGGAAACAGAAACGGCAGGGAAAACAACGGCAGAAAAAGCGGCTGGTTGCGGACGTGCCTGTTTTTTTGTGTCGGTCTGTCAATAGTCCGACAATGCAAAGAACGAAACGGCTGGGGCGGACAGTGTTGGCTGTCAAAAACAGATATTTTTAATTGAAGGAGGTTCCTGAAATATGGACGAAGAAAAGAAGGATCTTTCCCTGACGGAGGATCAGGCACAGCAGATGCCCGCGGAAACAAAGGCAGCGGAAGAAGTGCAGAGCGCAGAAGAAGCGGCACAGACAACAGAAGATGTAAAGGAAGAAACAGCCGCTGAAGAAACAGTGGAAGAAACAGTGGAAGAAACAGCGACAGAAGAAACAGCAGAACCAGCAGAAGAACCGGCAGAAGAACCGGCTGCGGAACCTGCGGCAGAGGAAGCACCTGTGCAGACAGCGGCTCCTGCAAAGTCCGGCAGCAACATCGTCGGCATCATTATCGGCCTGCTGGTGTTCATCGGTGTTCTGGCACTGTGCTGGAAAATGGTGGGCCCTGTTAGTGAAGTCCATGCAGACAAAGGCATTGCTTATGCAAAGGACAACAACCTGTATATTTATGACTTGGAAAACGACGCTTATGTGGCAGCAGAAGGCATTTCTGCCGGCGGTCAGTACAACCAGTACTATTCCGCATGGGGTACCACATTCAATGAAGACGGCAGCGGTCTGTATTACAGCACCAATGTGCGGGAAGATGGTACATTTGACCTGTATTACAAAGGCGTTGGCGCAGACAGCGAAGGCACGCTGGTGAGCGAAGCTGTAGCGGACTATATGCCCACAAAAGACGGCGCAGCTGCTATTTTTGTAAAAACAACAGCAGACGGCGCAGCTGATCTGTATCAGTTTGTAAATGGCACATCCAAACTGGTGGAATCCAATATTCTGGCAGAAAGTGGCTCTTATGCCATCAGCAACGACGGCAGCTTTGTGATGTACCGCAAGAGTGGTGACAATGGCACAGCCCTTTACGCAAAAGGCACAGCCGAAGGCGAAGAAGCTGTATGCCTCCATGAAAATGCAGCAACAGCTATGATGACCAGCGATACAGACGAAATCTATTTCGCAGGGGCAGAAGGCGAAGGCTATGCGGCATTCGTGTATGCTTTCGGTGCAGAACCTGTGAAAATCATGGATGAAGTGACTTATCTGGAAGTGATGCCCAACGGCAAAGATGTGTTGCTCATGGGCCCCAGTGAAGGTCTGGTAACATATGAATCTATCATTGAAGACGATCTGGAAGAAAGCGATGCACTGCTGACAGAAGCGGATGGCGATGCTTATCAGGAAAAACTGCAGAGAGATGCCATCCGTACAGCGATGGAAAGCGGCGAAGGCATTGAACCTGTACTCCAGAAAGTATATATGTACAGCAACGGCAAATTGACAGAAGTGGCTTCTGATACCATTTCTGCCGTATCCTTGGACAATGACAGACCTTATGCTGTATGTTACGCAGCAGGCGATATGGAAAAAATGCCTATTTCCCAGCTGGGAAGTCTGGAAGATGCAGAACAGGGTTATTATATGAGCCTGATGTATACAGAACCAAAGATTCTGGTAGTGAACGCTACTGGCGGCAGCTGGCAGCTTTCCGGCAGCAACATTTCTCCTGCCAATGTATTCCTTTCTGACGACGGCACCATGGTAGGCTATTATGAAACAGACACTATGACCGGCGCAACAACACTGAATGTTGGCAAACTGGGCGCAGAACCTTCTTTCACTATGGAAAATGTGGAAGTGGCAGACTTCCTTGGCACCACACATGATGTGGGTTACTTCAAGGATTATGAAAACGGTCTGGGTACCATGGGTATCTGGAACGGCGGCGACCCTACAGAAGTGGAAAGTGTTGGCGGCGTACACTTTGCTGCGGATGGCGATGCGGTATACTATATCAACAACATCGACCAGCAGAACGGCAACGGCGATCTGCATGTGATTGCAAAAGGCGAAGATACACTCATCGACACCGGCGTTTACAGCATGCAGTACAAATACAACGGCAAACTGGCTTATCTGAAAAACTACGACTATACAGCCAATAAAGGCGATCTGTACTACTACGATGGCAACGAATCCAAAGAAATCGACACAGGTATTACAGCCATCTTCATGTACTAAAGAGAAACTGGGGGGCTATTATGGAAAAAATCTGGGAAACCCACAGCCCGGCGGAAACGGCGGCTCTGGGAGAAGAAATGGGTAAAAACGCCCAAAGGGGACAGATCTTTTGCCTGACAGGGGATCTGGGCACCGGAAAAACCGTGTTTACCAAAGGCTTTGCGGCAGGGCTTGGGGTGACGGATCACGTCACCAGCCCTACCTTTACCATTGTCAATGAATACCATGACGGACGCCTGCCTTTTTACCATTTTGATGTGTACCGTCTTTCCTGCGAAGAGGAAATGGACGACATTGGCTACGAAGAATACTTTTTCGGAGACGGTGTCTGCCTTGTGGAATGGGCAGAACTGTTCCCCGACCTGATTCCAAAGGAAGCCATCTGGCTGACAGTGGAAAAGGATTTTGCAAAAGGTGAGGACTATCGCAGAATTACCCTGCGGCAGGAGGTGGAACCATGAAAATACTGGCAATCGATACATCAGGACAGACTGCAAGTGCTGCCCTCATCGAAGATGAAAAACTCATTGGGGAATTTACCCAGAATGATAAACTGACACACAGCCAGACCATTCTGCCTATGGTGGCGGAAATCTGCGAAAAAACAAATACCGATCCCAAAGATGTGGATTATATTGCCTGCGCCGTAGGCCCCGGCTCTTTTACAGGGCTGCGCATCGGCGCCGCAACGGCAAAAGGTCTTTGTCTGGGACTGAATAAGCCCCTTCTGGCCGTTCCCACTTTGGATGCTCTGGCATATCATATGTTTATGACAGATGCTATCGTCTGCCCCATCATGGACGCCAGACGGCAGCAGGTCTATGCTTGCTTCTATGAATGGCAGGGGGAAAAACTGGTGCCCCTGACAGAATATATGGCAGAAGGCATTGATGTTATCATCGACAAAGCACTTTCTTTTCAGCGGGATGTAATTTTCCTCGGAGATGGCGTTCCCGTGCATAAAGAAAAACTGGCGAAAAATGCCAACTTCCACTTTGCCCCTGCTCACTGCGCTTTGCAGCGTGCGGCGGCAGTGGCGGCTTATGGCAAAGTCATGGCAGAAGAAGGCAAAGCCATTTCCGGCAACGAACTGGAACTGATTTATCTGCGGAAATCTCAGGCAGAGAGGGAAAGAGAAGAACGTCTGAAAAAGGAGGCAGCGGAACATGTTTGAAATTATCCCCATGACAGTGGAGCATATTGACGGCGTGTTGGCTGTGGAAGAAGCGACTTTTTCTATCCCTTGGACACGAAAAGACTTTGAACGGGAAATGACGGAAAACAACCTTGCCATTTATTATGTGGCAGTGGCAGACGGGAAAATCGTAGGCTACGCAGGGATGTGGCATGTCATCACCGAAGGCCATATCACCAATGTGGCAGTGCTGGAAGATTACCGGAAACAGGGCATTGGTGATGCCCTTATGGAACAGCTGGAACAGGTTGCCATGGAAAAAGAAATGATTGGCATTACCTTGGAGGTGCGTATCAGCAACGCCCCTGCCCAGCATCTGTACCATAAGCATGGTTATCGTGCCGAAGGTCTGCGGAAGAATTATTACCCTGATACCCACGAGGACGCAGTCATTATGTGGAAATATACGCCTTTTTATGAAGGGCAGGAAGATTGATTTTTGAGATGCCGAAGAACCCTTTTCTTCGGCATTTTTTGCAAGGAGGCGAAAGGATATGCAACGCGAACTTTCTTATACAGAGCTGAAAAACGGCTGTTCTGCCGATGATTTCTCTTTCCGTTCCACTGCGGAATTGGAACCACTGGAAGGCATCATTGGGCAGGACAGAGCCGTCAAAGCCTTTGATTTTGGGCTTCATGTGAAGATCAAAGGCTATAACATCTATATGTCAGGGCCTTCCGGCACAGGGAAAACCACCTATGCCAAAGCCAGTACAGAACGTCTGGCGGCAACGGAAGAAGTGCCTCTGGACTGGTGCTATGTTTATAATTTCCAGAACCCCAGAAGCCCTCTGGCACTGTCTTTTCCCGCTGGGGAAGGCAGAAAATTCCGGGATGATATGAATGAGCTGGTACAGCTTTTCCAGACAGAGCTTCAGAAAGTATTCCGCACAGAGGACTACGAAAAGCAGAAAACAGAACTGCTTCGCGGTTTTGATGAAAAACGGGATGCCCTCATGGATCAGATGAGCAAAGAAGCGGCGGAAAATGATTTTCAGGTAAAGACCACCAATTCCGGCATTTACTTTATGCCCGTGGTAGATGGGAAACCTGTTGGCGAGGAAGAATATGACGACCTTGCGGAAGACGTGAAGGATGTCATTGAGAAAAATTCCCAGATTGTACAGGAAAAAGCTTCTGCCATTATGCGGGACATTCGGGAATTGGATAAGGAATCCAAACGGTGCGTAGACCAGCTGGATTATAAGGTGGGGATGTTTGCCATTGGCCATCATGTGAGCGCTGTTCAGGAAAAATATGAACAGAATGAAAAAGCAGTGGCGTATATCAACGCCGTGAAAGAAGATGTACTGGAAAACATCAGTCAGTTCTTTGAGGATGAGGACGACGGGGAAGAAGGTCTGGCATCTCTGCTGCCTATGCTTTCCAAAAAACAGCCGGAAGATGTGACACTGAAATATAAAGTAAATCTTATCGTGGACAACAGCGAAACAAAAGGCGCACCTGTGGTGACCACATTCAATCCCACTTATTACAATCTGGTGGGGGAAGTGGAATACGACAGCGAATTCGGTAACCTGACTACAGACTTTATGAAAATCAAAAGCGGCCTGTTCCATAAGGCAAACGGCGGTTATCTTATCGTGCAGGCACAGGATATTTTGTCCGCTCCTCAGGCGTGGGAAGCTTTGCGCCGTGTCATCAAGACAAAGGAAATCAATATGGATGCCATTCGGGAACAGTTGGGCACAGTGGTGGCACCTACGCTGAAACCGGAACCAATCCCTGCCAATATCAAAATCATTATGATCGGCAGCAGTTATTACTATGAATTGCTCAGCACTTATGATGAGGAGTTTGACAAGTTCTTTAAAATCAGAGCAGATTTCGACTACGAAATGCCCCGTTCTCAGGAAAATATGCTGAAGATTGCCCAGTTCATCAAAGGCTTTACCATGCGAGAAAAGACCATGGACTTTGATGTGAGCGCTGTCTGCGCTGTGGTGGAATATTCCTCCCGTTCTGCGGAACGGCAGAACAAGCTGTCCACCCGATTTAACCATCTGGCGGAAATTCTGGGGGAAGCGGCAGTATGGGCAAAGCTGGACGGCGCGGAAATGGTAACGGCAAAACATGTACAGAAAACCATTGTGGAAAAAGAAGACCGCCTGCGGCTCTACGAAGAAAAACTGGATGAGATGCTGGAAGAAAACGTCATCATGATTGACGTGGACGGCGCGGAAGTGGGACAGATCAACGGTCTGGCAGTGCTGGATATGGGTTCTTATGCTTTCGGTAATCCCAGCCGCATCACAGCCACCACTTATGTAGGCAAATCTGGTATCGTTAATATCGAAAAAGAGGCCCGCATGAGCGGTCAGACCCACGACAAAGGGGTACAGATCATCACAGGTTATCTGGGTCAGACCTATGCCCAGAAATTCCCCCTTTCTCTGTCCTGCCGCGTTTGCTTCGAGCAGAATTACAACGGCATTGACGGGGACAGCGCATCCAGTACAGAGCTGTACTGCATTCTGTCCTCTCTGGCAGAACTGCCCATCCGTCAGGACTTGGCGGTGACAGGCTCTGTGAACCAGAAAGGGGAAATTCAGGCAATTGGCGGCGTCACATACAAGATTGAAGGGTTCTTTGACCTGTGCAAAAAACGTGGACTCACTGGTAAACAGGGGGTTATCATTCCTGTTTCCAATATCCGGGATTTGGTGCTGAAGGATGAAGTGGTGGAAGCCGTGAAAGAAGGGGTATTCCATATCTATCCCATCTCTACCATTGACGAAGGCATTGCACTTTTGATGAGCACACCTGCCGGAGAAAAAGACGAAAATGGGGAATATCCTCCTGACAGTGTCCATGGAAAAGTCATGAACAAACTAAAAGCCTTCTGGAAATACGCCGAAGGGGAATAAGAAATTTCAAAAGAAGCTGGAAAGTTCGGGCAGCCGGAATACACAGACTCAAAATATGACAATAAAAAAGAAGGAGAGGACGGAAGTGTCTCTCCTTCTTTATTTTTGTTTCTTTTTTATTTCCATAATCCCGCAGATTCCCGCAATTCCACAAAAAATTGCAGGAATACTGGTTACCAGATTATTCATCTCCTTTGCACCGATGCCAATTAGGATAACTGCTGCAATAAAGTTCATTATGGTACTGAAAATCATTGTTTTCATGGTTTGCTCCTCCTGCTGTAAGATTTTGTGAAAATATAGTATATCAAAATTATACTAACAAAATTTATGAAATAAATCATCCATTTTGTTTTTAACAGCCGGAAAAATATATGGAGCGTTCTAAATCTGAATGAAGAAATATCCTGATATTTATATGAGATGCAGAGTACTGTTTTTACAGGAAACGAGGAAATTTATTAAAATTCCATTGCAAATGGAACTTTTTCCTTTTCATTCCGACAAAATTTGATATACTGTTTTGTGTGATAAAAAGAAGGAAGAACAAAGGAGCGGAAAATATGTGGTACAAAGGAAAACGTCTGCTGCTGACGACATTGGCAGCAGGACTGTTATACACGACGACGGCATTTGCCGCCAATGTCCAGATGGACTTGTTTTATAATGGCGCACACCATGCGTATAACGCCAAAGAGATTGCCATTGTCATTGATGGAGAAAGCTATACAGACCCCAATATGCCGGCGGTGAGCATTGACGGCAGAACCATGTTGCCTATGCGTGGCATCTGTGAGGAACTTGGTTGTACCGTCACATGGAACGAAGCGGCAAGACAGGTTTATGCTGTCAGCGACACCCATACAGTGGTGTTCCAGATTGACAGCAAGACAGGCTATAAAAACGGGGAAGCCTTTACCATGGACGTGGCACCCATGATTATCAACGACAGAACTATGCTGCCTGTTCGTGCACTGGCAACAGCTCTGGATATTGATGTCACATGGGATGACCCCAACAGAACCGTATACATTGGTGAAGCTCCCAGCACCGGTGAAAGTACCGGCGGCAGCACAGGCTCCAATACCGGAACCAACCCTGGCGGCAGTACCGGAAGCAATACTGGCGGCAGCACCGGTACCAATACCGGAACCAGCACAGCCACCACAGGGAAAGTATCCAGTGTGACTGTGCCCACATCCAAAACAGCAACACAGAATTTTGTCATTACAACTACAGGCACATTCAACAGATGTGAAGAAGTTTATGTCAGCGACAATAAAGTGGTACTGGATTTCTACGGCGCCACAAACGGGCTGGCTTCCAGCATCACTGCTACCAACAGTCCTTTTGTCACTGCCATCCGTACTGCCCAGCATACGGCGGACAATGGGGAAACTTATACCCGTGTGGTATTTGACCTGACAGGCAAAATGGAATATAAAGTAACGCCAAACGCTGCGAAAAATCAGGTGACACTGGCATTTGAACAGGTGGAAATCAAGAGCATCACCAGCAGTCACAGCGGCAGTACAGAAACTGTCACCATCAACGCCAGCGGCGCAACAGGTGCAACGGTGACCACCATGCAGGACCCTTACCGTACGGTTATTGATATGCCCGGCGTAAAGGCGGATGATATTGATGAAATCATCAATACAGACGGTTTGGAATATGTCAGCGAAGTCAGAACAGGCTGGATGAACGGCACCACATTCCGCGTGGTGGTGGAAGCAAACGACCTGACACAGATGACATGGAAAGAAGAAAACGGAAAACTCACTGTCACCATCCAGAAATCCACATTGGAAAACCTTTCTTATGATGACAGCACCGATACACTGACACTGAAAAAAGTAAAGACCATCAATACCGGCAGCATCAAACATAACGATGCATATCTGGATGGATATTACGAACTGACACTGCCCGGAGATTATTCTGACGTATATGGTTACGGTACTTTGAACGTGAATACAGATCAGATTAAGTCCTTTACCATCTCCACCAGCGGCGGAAATACGGTTATCCGTTTCAACCAGAACATCATCAGCGCTTATACCATCAAAGATACCGGCAGCGCTTATGAAATCACAGCAAAGAACCCTCAGCAGGTATACGACAAAGTCCTTCTGCTGGATGCTGGTCACGGCGGCAATGACCCCGGTACTAGCGGCAATGGTTTGACAGAAAAGACCATGAACCTGACCATGGTACTGAAAGTAAAATCTTATGTGGAAAGCAATTCCAACATCAAGGTATATCTCACCAGAGATGATGACAGCAGACCTGCCAACGCAGACCGTGCAAAAACAGCTAACCAGATTGCGGACCTGATGGTTTCCATCCATATGAACGCAGGTACAGCATCTGCCAGCGGTACAGAAACACTGTACGCCGCTCACAGCAACGACGGCAACGGCACATTGACCAGTTTGCAGGCAGCACAGGCAGTACAAAGCAGACTGCCTTCCGCATTGAGCACAACAAACCGTGGCGTAAAATCCCGTCCCGACCTGTTGATTCTCAATTCCACAACAGTACCTGCTATCCTCATCGAAACATGCTTCCTGTCCAATCCCGGTGACGCCCTGAAGATTTCTCAGGCAACTTATCAGGATGCGGCAGCAAAAGCCATTGGCGATGGTATCATTTATGCCATGAGCAATTACAAATTGAGATAATATTGGAAAACAGGAAGATGTGGCATCTTCCTGTTTTTTTCTGTGGGGCTGTTCAAAAGGGAAAAATCAGGCTATAATGAAAGCAAATTCCCCTTAAGAAAACCTTGATTTTCGCTTTCTTGATTTCTTAAGGGGAATTGCGACGGCTGTCTTCAGAAGAAAACATATCAAATCCATTCTTCGTAAAAATAAGAAAGCTGAAATCCTCGACAAGAATCTCAGCTTTCCTTGTTTTCTTATGAAGATGCCCCTAAACAGAGATTTTTTTAGAAAATAAAGGAGGAAATCACGTGAGCAGATATGACGGCAGAGAAAACAACCAACTGCGCCCCATCCGTATCACAAAGAATTTTACAAAGTATGCGGAAGGCTCTGTTTTGATAGAATTTGGCGATACAAAAGTCATTTGTAACGCAACGGTAGAAGAAAACGTACCCCCTTTCCTGCGGGAAAGCGGCAGCGGCTGGGTAACAGCAGAATATGCTATGCTGCCTCGTGCAACAGCCAGCCGAAACAAACGTGACATCAACAAATTGAAACTGAATCCCCGTGCAACAGAAATCCAGCGTTTGATTGGTCGTGCGCTCCGTGCAGCAGTAGATTTGGAAGCGTTGGGCGAAAGAAGCATCACCGTGGACTGTGATGTCATTCAGGCAGACGGCGGCACTCGTACTGCTTCCATTACAGGCGGTTTTGTTGCCCTTGCTATGGCATGCCAGAGATTGGTGGAAGAAGGCGTTCTGGAAAAAACACCTCTGCGCCACTATATTTCTGCTATCAGCGTAGGTATCGTAGACGGCGAACCTATGCTGGATTTGTGCTATGTGGAAGACTCCGCGGCAGAAGTGGATATGAATATCGTTGTCAATGACGCAGGCGGTTTTGTAGAATTGCAGGGCACAGGCGAGCACGGCACATTTTCTCAGGAACAGCTGCACCAGCTGCTGGCACTGGGTGAAAAAGGCAATCGCGAATTGCAGGCATTACAGAAAAAGGCGCTGGATGGTCTGGAACTGTAAATAAAGGAGGAAAGAGATGGAAACCATTATTTTTGCAACAAAAAACAAGGGGAAAATTCGGGAAATCAACGAAATTCTTGCAGATATGAATGTAAACGTAGTGTCTATGGAAGAAGCTGGTATCACCATTGATGTGGTGGAAGACGGAAAGACTTTTGAAGAAAATTCCATGAAAAAAGCCGTACAGGTTATGGAAATCTCCGGCAAAATCACACTGGCAGACGATTCCGGTCTGGAAATCGACTATCTGGATAAAGCCCCCGGCATTTATTCCGCACGTTTCCTGGGCGAAGATACCCCTTATCCCGAAAAATTCAAAGTCATTCTGGAAAAACTCAAAGACGTGGAAGAAAAAGACAGAACCGCACGTTTTGTCAGCTGCATTGTTGCGGCTTTCCCTGATGGCAGACGTCTGGTAAGTCTGGACACCGTAGAAGGCATTATCGGCTGGGAACCTACTGGGGAAAACGGTTTCGGTTATGACCCCATTTTCTATGTGCCTGAACTGAAAAAATACATGGCAGAACTTTCTTCTGAGGAAAAGAACGCCATCAGCCACAGAGGCAAAGCCCTGCGGAAGATGAAAGAACTGCTGAAAAAGGAGCTGTAAACCATGAAGATACTGGTTTTCAGCGATACCCATAATTATCTGGACAATGCCAGAGAGGTGCTGCGGCGCATTGGCGGGCAGATGGATATGGTGCTGCATCTGGGGGACCACGATACAGACGCCATGGAACTGAAAAAGGAATTTCCATCTCTGCCGTTCCATTATGTGTTGGGCAACAACGACTACTCCTGGGATACGCCCGATAAGAAAATGGTATTCGCAGGCGGAAAAAAATTGCTCCTTGTCCATGGGCATAAACAGCGGGTTTACTGGAATTATGACAGCATTTCCTACTGGGCAGAGGAACAGGGGGCGGATGTGGTGCTCTTTGGCCATACCCATCGTCCTGTTTACGATGACAGAGGACGGGTGATGTTGCTGAATCCTGGCAGCATTTCCATGCCCCGCGGCGGTACACCTCCCACATTCGGCATTCTCACCATTGAGGAAAACGGCAGAATGGAAGGCGCCATCATGGAATATCACAGGGATATACCTTTTTGCAGATTAAGAGGATGATTTTTGCGGCCCCGAAGGATATTTTCGGGGCTGTATTGTGTAAAAAACAGTTTTTTTCCTGATTTTTCAGAAAAAAGCCTTGACGGCTCTCGTTTTTTATGGCATAATATCTCTTGCCGAATTACGAATGAATCAGTAGCTCAGCTGGATAGAGCAACGGCCTTCTAAGCCGTGGGTCGGGGGTTCGAAT
>NZ_CAJMDQ010000057.1 GCF_905212195.1 uncultured Anaerotignum sp.
GGATCTTCGCCAGCCAGTGTTGCTGTGATGATGTTAAATACAGAGTTCATGAAGTTGTTGAAGTTCATTTCTGCTGTATACAGATCAGAAGCCAGTTTGTTGTTTTTGATGATTTCGCCGCGAGCTTTCATTTCTTCCGCGAATTTTTTCTGTTCTTCGGGAGCAATGCCGCCAGCCTGCATTTTTGCCTGGAATTCTTCGTGCATCTGTGTATATTCTGCTACTGCTTTGGAAATTTCAGGGTCTTCTTCGTATGCTTTTTTTGCAGCCAGAAGTGCTTCTACCTGAGGAGTTTTCTGCAGTTCTTCGCCCAATGTTCTTGCCAGTTCAAATACGCTTGCCATGTTGTTTCACCTTAAATCCTTTCTCCAATTACATAAAATGTCTTATTTTCTATAATCTTCACAGGCACCATCTGACCAATGAGGTCTTTGCCGCCTGAAAAATGCACCAGTGTATTCTGTTCGGTTCTGCCTGTCAGAATGTTTTCGTCATGCTTGCTGACTTCTTCCACCAACACGGGCAGGACTTTCCCAACCTGTTCTTCTGTCACTTCGTGAACAATAGGGTTCAACACTTGTAACATACGGTCGAAACGGTCTTTCACCACATCTTCTGGCACCTGATTTTCCATCTTCGCCGCAGGAGTGCCTGTCCGTTTGGAATAAATAAATGTAAAAGCTGTGCAGTAACGTGCCTTGCGGATGACATCCAGTGTCTCCTGGAAATCTTCTTCTGTTTCACCAGGGAAGCCAACGATAATATCGGTACTCAGTGTGATTTCCGGCATTGCTTCCCGTACTTTGCGCACCAATTCCAGATAGCCTTCTTTGGTGTAATGACGATTCATTTTCTTGAGGATTTCCGTACTGCCGGACTGGAAAGGCAGATGCAGGTTTTTGCAGACCTTATCGCATTCCTTCATTGCCAGAATCAGTTCATCGGACATATCCTTGGGATGAGAAGTCATGAAACGAATACGTTCAATGCCTTCCACCTCATTTACCATACGCAGCAATTCTGCGAAGGAAACGGGATTTTCCAGATTTTTACCATAAGAGTTTACATTCTGCCCCAACAGCATAACTTCTTTGACGCCATCTGCCGCCAGTTTGCGCACTTCTGCCAGAATGTCTTCCGGTGTTCTGCTGCGCTCTCTGCCGCGCACATAAGGCACAATGCAGTAAGAACAGAAATTGTTACAGCCAAACATGATGTTGACACTTGCCTTATAAGGGAAATGTCTGATGCTTGGCAGGTCTTCCACCACTTCCTGATTTTCCTGCCAGATATCGAAAACGGTGCAGCCGCTTTCTTCTCTGGTTTTCATCAGTTCCGGCAGCTTATACAGATTGAAAGTACCGAAAACCAAATCCACGTGGCGGTATTTCTGACGGATGGTTTCCAGCACCGTATCCTGCTGCATCATGCAGCCGCAAAGTGCTACCACCGCATTGGGATTTTCTTTTTTGTAATGCTTCAGCCATCCCAGTTTGCCATATACCTTCAATTCCGCATTTTCACGGACACAGCAGGTATTGTAGATGATGAAATCCGCTTCTGTTTCTTCCTGGGTACGTTCGTAACCCATTTCATCCAGCATACCTTCCAGTTTTTCCGAGTCATGGGCGTTCATCTGACAACCCATAGCAAGGCTATAGAACTTTTTGTGTTTGCCGGTTTCCGCAAAATATCTGTCGTTTTCCTGACGAATCTCGCGGATATATTCCATTTGCCGCGCCAGTTCCGCTTCCGCAGGCAGGGCGGTTGTTCTTTGTCTTTCCATGGAATTTCCTTTCTATATTGTTATTCTGCGCACAACAAAAATTGTCCGCATTTGGATTTAGTATACCACAATACGACTTGTTCCTCAATGGCAAATTCCCAGAAAAAGCGGTTTTTTCTCATACATTATAAGGAAAGAAATGTAACGGAATTGCCGTGTTCCTCAATGATCTTTACCAGATCAGAAAAGGTAAGGAAAACGGAAGCTGTATTGTCATTGGGATGTACGCCAATGGCATCCAGATTGCGGAAATCTTCATCGAAAATCACTTCCACCGCACAGTCTGCATCATTGAGAATGCCAAAAGGTGTTACAGAGCCTTTCGTCAGTCCCAGATATTTCATCAGGCGTTCTTCTGAAGCAAAGGAAAGACGACCTGCGCCGATTTTTTCACCCAAGCTTTTCAAATCTGCCTGCTTATTTTCGCGAATAACTACCAGAAAATGACGTTTGCCTTTGTTATCCCGCAGGAACAGATTTTTAGCAATGTCTTCTTCTTTTTCCAAACCGATTTCCAGCATTTCATCAATGGTAAACACTGCTTTATGGTCGAACCATTCATAGGAAATCTGTTTTTCATCCAAAAACTTTCTCACATCTTCTTTCTGATACATATGCGTACCCCCTTTTTCTCTCAATGGCTTCATTATACGGTTTCCGGCATGAAATGGCAATCTTTTCCCGAAAAAAGGGGAATTGTTCACAAATTGTTTACATTCTCTACATACGCCATTCACAGTCATTTTGTATCCTATAAGTGTCCAAAGCAAGGGCAAAGCAAGAAGACATAGTAATACATACCCTCCCCTTTTGAAAAGAACCCGCTTCCCTCGGGTTCTTTTCCTTGTTTAGATCCCCCTCATACTTTTTATCTATATATAACAAAAAGCATCGGTTAACATTCCGATGCTTTTTTACATTAAATATCCAGTTTCATATCGCCAAAACGAATCCAGCCTTTTTTCCGCATGATTTCGGAAAAAATAAAAGACAAAATGGCAGGCAGTATAAAGTGGAGCAGAAGAATCTGGAACAAAAGCAGTCCTGCGCCTCTGCTGCCAGCCATGGTCTGCCATGTCATAATCTGTCCCACCAGACCGCTGGTACCCATACCGCCGCCGGCAGGATTATTTTCCATCTGAAAAACCACTGTTGCCAAAGGCCCCAAAATGGCAGAAGTCAATGTAGCTGGAATCCAGATCAAAGGATTCTTTACAATATTGGAAATTTGCAGCATGGAAGTGCCGATGCCCTGCGCCAGCAGCCCATCCCATTTGTTTTCCCGGAAGCTGGCAACAGCAAATCCAATCATCTGGGCAGAACATCCAACAGTAGCCGCCCCAGCAGGCAGACCGGACAATCCCAGAATGATGGACAACGCCGCAGAACTAATAGGCAATGTCAGCGCAACACCCATGACTACAGAAATGACAATCCCCATGAGGAAAGGCTGCAAATAAGTAGCCACCCGAATCCAATCCCCCAATTGTGTCATAGCTGCGGACAAAGGCGGCCCAATCAGCGTTCCGATACAACCGCCGACGCCGATGGTCACCACAGGGGTTACGATGATATCCACTTTTGTTTTGCCAGAAACCAGACGCCCGATTTCCAGACCAGCCAATGCCGCAATGAATGCCCCCAGAGGGTCGCCTGCGCCACTAAGAAGCATACCGCCTGTTTCCGGAAATAATGTACCGTTGGCAAAAGCTGCGGCATTTGCTCCCAAAAGCCCTGTGACAGCAGAGGAAAACACCACCATTCGTGGCGCTTCCATCACATAAGCCGTACCAACGCCAATGGCTGCCCCTGTGCACATGGTAGCAAAATTACCCAAAGCCACAATAAACGCCCCTACATCCCCACCGATAAATGTCCCAATTTGCTTAATAATCAAGCCTACAATCAGTGTGCAGAACAACCCCAACGCCATTCCGTTCAGGCCATTGATAAAATAGCGCTTGAGTATTTTCTGCCAAATTGTGTTTTTTTCCACGAAATATTCCGCCCCTTTCAAGGTGTATATACACCTATATTTACATGAGTTGTATGGTATCATATTTCGTTAAAAAAAGCAAGTCATTCTCTTCATACTTTCCCATCAAAAAAAAAGGATAAACGCCCTTATCAAAGAGGTTTATCCTTTTCATTTCCATATGATTTATTTCAGCAGATATCCTGCATTTTGCAGTTCCGCGCAGATTTCATCCAGCGTCTGTTCATCTTCTGCGGCAATGGTATGGCTATGTACGCCATTAGTCAGTGCCAATAAGGGCATACATCCCGTTTCCTCTGCTTTGGTGAGAAAATTCTGGATATCTCTGCGGCTTTTGATCCGTAAAGCTTCCCCAACACTGCCATATATGGGATGATCCACATGGGTATTCAATATATATCCGCCCAGATCTACAATCAGCTGCATTTCATCGCCAATCTGTTCTCTGTTGTGACATACACGGATTTCACGTCTATGTAACCCATCTGTTTCTTTCTGGAGCAAATACCCTTTTGCTGTCGCAAGCAAAGGCAGTCCTCCCGCTTTGATCATTCCCATATCCTTTACGATGACCTGACGGGTCACGCCAAATTGTTCCGCCAATTGACTGCCGCTGATGGGTTCTTCCTGTTTTTTCAGCAATTCTATGATTTTCTGCCGCCTTTTTTCGCTTTCCAAGGGTATGCCTCCCTTCCCTCATGATCACTCTCTGCTTCAAACATATTATCACAGAAAACAAAACTTGAAAAGTCTTTCCCTTTCCATTCTTTTCCAATCTAAACTTTTTTACAGTCCCAGATTTTCATGAATGAGAATCACTTCTGCATCCATACCCATCATAGGTTCCCACAGAACGACCATTGCTCTGCAAACCCGTTCTGGACTTCTGCAGTCCTGACAACCTTTTCCAGTGACCACACAAGGTGTCTTTTTTCCGAACTGTGCCGCTCTCTGAGGTGCCGCAATATTTCTGGCACGGGCAACAGCCTTATCAAAGTCTGGTTCCAGCTTATTTTCACCAATGACATAATAAACTTTTTGATGTCCAAACAATGTGGATGCCACACGATTGCCAACGCCGTCAATATTGATGATTTCTCCTGTTTCCGCCAGCGCATTGGCAGAAGTCAGGTATACATCTGTCTGCATAGCCGCTTTTCTTGCCATATCCTTATCCTGTTTCCAGTGCCAGTAAACGGTATTATGGCTGGAGAGCATATCATACAGTCCCATCACATCCAATGTGGCAGAACCGCCAAAGCCAACACTTACGCCATCAATGGCGCCATTGAGATAGTCTGCCGCTTCTTTTGCCGTTGCAAATTCTTTGACAGCATATCCTCTTTTTTTCAGATTTTCTACAACTTTTCCAAAATCAGCCATATGCCATTACTCCTTTTTCTTTTCTTTCTCACTCAGCACAACAGGAATCAGGGATGCAGCGATTTTGCCTTTTCCTCTGGTTTTCACATAGAAAAATCCAATAATGGAAAAAACAACTGCCCCAATGAAATTCACCATCAGGTCTTTCATGGTATCAATCAGGCCAATATCCACATACCCGCCGGGGAATTCCATCCAATCCTGCCCATTAACCACCAGACTGTTGATAGGTTCACGGACAACATTATTCAGCCCTGATGGATTCAGCAATACAGAATTAACACTTTGTACAAGAAAATCTTTCTGCATATCCGTATGTAAGAGCTGATCCATGGAAAATTCGAAAAATTCCCACAGAACCCCTACAGTCATGGAAAAACAAAACGCAACAATGGACAGAAACAGCGGAGACAGCCGAAATGTCATCCGTTCACTACGGTTAAACAAATCCACCAGACAAAATCCCACTGCTGCCACCAAAAATCCATTCAGTGTATGAAGCATGGTATCCCAACCGGGAATCAGTGTATAGAAGGAATTGATCTCGCCCAAAATTTCCGCTGCAAAGATAAAGCAATAGATAATCCCTTCCATCACCGGCGGAATATCAATGGCAAGATGCTTTTCCAGAAAAATAGGCACGCAGAACAAAACCAATGACAAAATGCACACAAAGGCATTTTCATAGTTTCCCATGACGATGGAACGTACCAAAACCAAAATAATCAACGCAGACAAAACACCACGAATGGTCAGACGGCGTTTCGTACGTTTTGACATTTTTTTATGATCCAAACAGAACACATCCTTTCTTTGCCACATTTCTTAAATAAACAGGAAAAAGAAAAATGGCATGGTCAATATGCTCAAAGCCGTTGAAATGAAAATATAGCGGGAAGCCGTTTTTTCATCGGCTCCATACTGGGCCGCCAAAATGGCGCAATACGCACCGATGGGTGTAGAAAGTCCTACAATGACAACGCCCAAAACCAGCTGATCTGTAATAAAAGGACGCAGCATCAGATAGGCTGTCAGTGGTACAACAATCAAACGGATGATAGAAATCACATATGCCCAACGGTCATAAATCATTTCCTTCAGGTGCATCCGTCCCAAAACAGCACCGATATAAATCATTGCCAGAGGTGCAATCATATCCCCCACCATTTTCACAGTACCGCCAATGGCTTCCGGCAACTGGATATTGCCGATAAACAGGATAATACCAATGATAATCGCAATGTTGACAGGCAGTTTCACCAGCTGTTTCAGGGATATTTCCACTGGGCGGCTGCCATCGCCATATTTTCCGATGATCCAGATACCCAATGTATAAGATGCCAGATTAAACGCCGCAGTGGCAAAAGCGCAGTAAAATACGCTATTTCCGCCAAAAATCATGGAAATGACAGGTACACCCATAAAGCCGATGTTGGCAAACATACAGCTGAATACCCAGATTCCTAGATTCATGTGAGGTACGCGGAACAACTTTCCTGTACCAAAGCCGACCAACATCCCCCAAATATGCATGATCATACAAGTGACAAAAACCACAATACCTTTCTGCAGCAATTCCGGTGTATAGGACAGCTGCATGGATGAAATGATAAAACAAGGCACAACGATTTTTGTCAAAAATCCAGAAAACTTATCAATAAAGCAATCATCAATGATGTCTTTTTTCTTGGCAAAGCAGCCAATCAAAACCAGCAAGAAAATGATAATCAATTTATTTACTGCTGTTACAAATACTTCCATTATCCATCTCCTTTTCCTTTCTTTCTCTTCATAAACTTCCCCATATTCTTATTATTTTATCACACTTTTCCTGATACGCAATATCTTCTAAAATCCAGAAAACAATACAGAAAAAAACTCCGGACCGCCTTTCGTAGCCCGGAGAGCTTTCGATTATATGTGCATGGCCATCATCAAAACCGTAATGATTAAAAGACTGAATGGCAGCATAAAGGAATTGAGCACTGCCGCAACGGAGCGATTATATCCGCAGCGTTCTGTATACACGGGAGCAACGCTCAAAATAGGGCCAAAAACCAACAGCGCCAATACCTGACGGTACAGCAGCGGCAGCGGCAGGCAGAAATAAATAATCAACGCAAATGTAATGCCTGCAATCAAGCGGACAGAAATGACAGAAATCATATCTTTTGCTTCGCTGCGTCTGATTTTCGGCTCAAAGAGCAGACCAATCAGAAACATTGCCAAAAAGGCATTTGCCTCTCCAATCATTCCCGCAATGGTATAAACGGGTTCAGGGAAGCGAAGATGCAGTCCTGCCATAACAATCATCAACAGATATGTCATAAAAGGCATAGAGGAAAGCAATGTCCGGAAAAACTCTTTTTTATCCATCTGCCCTCTGCCCTTTGCCACTGTCATGGCAATGGAAAATGTAACACCAAAACACATCATGGCGTTGCTCACATCAAACATGCAGATAATAGCAACTGCCTCTGCGTCGAAAAAGCTTTGCAGATACGGCAGTACGCAAAGTCCCAGATTATAGCCTGCACAGTTGATGAGAAAAAAGGCACGTCGTGCACCGGCCATTTTTCTTGTCAGCAAAAGCACCAGACCAATGACAGCAAAGTTTGTCAAAAAACCCAGACCAATGGGTACCAAATGGGTCTTACTCAATGTCAGTGTCGCAAAGTTATGGATAATGGACATGGGCAGTGTAATTTTCAACACCAGATTTGCCAAAACCCGACTGTCCTCTGACCGAAACAATCCAATACTTTTCAGCGTAAAACCCAATGCAATGATCAGCAGAAAGCCTGCTGCCTTTACAATGATCGCTTCCATTCCACAATACCTCCCCAACAAATAATCCACAGAAAAAGAAAATGGATAAAATCTTGCTTTTACAAGATTTTATCCATTATTTCCTACCCGAAAATTGATTAGCTCAATTTTGCTTTAGCTGTGTTTACCAGTGTTGTGAAAGCAGCGGGATCAGATACAGCCAGTTCAGCCAGCATTTTTCTGTTGATGTTTACATCAGCCAGTTTCAGGCCGTGCATCAGTTTGCTGTAAGAGATATCGTTCATTCTAGCTGCTGCATTGATTCTTGTGATCCACAGGCTTCTGTAATCTCTCTTTGTCTGTTTTCTGCCTGCGAAAGCAAATGCCATTGCTTTCATTACAGACTGTTTTGCTACTCTGTACTGTTTGCTTCTAGCACCACGGTAGCCTCTAGCCAGTTTCAGTACTTTTTTATGTCTTTTTCTAGCGTTCAACGCGCCTTTTACTCTTGCCATGTTAAAGTCCTCCTAAAAAATATCCTCGAAATTATGCGTAAGGTAACAGTCTCTTTTTCACGCTGTTCAGAACAGTTTTGTCTACTGTTGTAGCGTGTCTCAGATTTCTTTTTCTCTTTCTGGACTTTTTACCAAGAATATGCTGTGTATTGGATTTCTGTCTTTTCAGCTGACCTGTTGCAGTGATTTTGAATCTTTTCGCTGCTGCTTTTTTTGTTTTCAACTTAGGCATTTCGTATTCCTCCTAAAAAACCATTTTGTTTACTTTTTTCTGCCGGCTTATCAGCCTTTGGGCGCCAGGAACATTACCAAGCTCTTGCCTTCCATCTTAGGTTCTTTGTCAATCACACCAAATTCTGCTGTTTCTTTTGCAAAGTTTTCCAAAATCAACATGCCCGCTTTGGAATGACCGATTTCACGACCTCTGAAACGGATGCTTACCTTAACTTTATCCCCGTTTTTCAAAAATTCGTTGGCCTTCTTGACCTTAACCTGAACATCATGGGTATCGATACTGGGGGACAAACGCAATTCCTTTACGTCCACTGTTTTCTGTTTCTTTCTCGCTTCTTTTTCTTTTTTCGCCTGGTCGAATTTGTACTTACCGTAGTCCATAATTCGACATACGGGCGGTTTTGCTGTCGGTGCGATTTTCACCAGATCCAGCTTTCTTTCGTCAGCGATTTTCTGGGCGTCTCTGGAAGACATGATGCCGAGCTGTTCGCCATTTTCGTCAATCAGTCTAATTTCCTTGTCCCGAATTTGTTCGTTAATCATTAAGTCAGTAATAGCCAAGCACCTCCTAAAAATTTTTTGAAATATTCCCTTTTCGGCTGCATAAAAAATAGCGCCGGAAGAAATCCGCCGCGCACACAGAAAAACAGAGGAACCCCTGTTTTGTACTACTGTATTAACCTTATCAGCCCATGCCATAAGGTGAGAAGCGGAACTTCTTCTTTGTTACCTGAAAAATTATATCACGCATTTTACTTTGCGTCAATGTTTTTTTCAAATATTTTTAAAAATAGAGCGGCACTAAGGTTGTGCCGCTCTTATTTTCATCTGAATCAATCCAGAGCTTTTGTTTTGATTTCTTCCTGAATTCTTGCGATAACGTCTGCCAGATCCATCTGACCTTCTTCGCCGTTCTTTCTGGAACGCAGGGAAACTTTATTCGCTTCTTTATCCTTTTCACCTACAACGATGATATAAGGTACTCTTTCGTTTCTTGCTTCACGAATCTTGTAACCGATCTTTTCAGCTCTGTTATCTGTCTGTACACGGATACCAGCTGCATCCAGTTTATCAGCAACTTCTTTTGCGTAGTCTGCGAATTTTTCAGAAATGGGCAGTACTTTTACCTGTACGGGAGCCAGCCATGTAGGGAACTGACCTGCGAAGTGTTCGATCAGGATACCGATGAAACGTTCGATGGAACCGAAGCATACACGGTGAATCATAACAGGACGTTTTTTGCTGCCGTCTGCTGCTGTGTATTCCAGTTCGAATCTTTCAGGCATCTGCATATCCAGCTGGATTGTACCACACTGCCATGTTCTGCCGATGGAGTCTTCCAGATGGAAGTCAATCTTAGGACCATAGAATGCGCCGTCGCCTTCGTTTACTGTGTATTCGATATGGTTTTCTTCCAGTGCGTTACGCAGACCGTCTGTAGCGATTTCCCAATCTTCATCGGAACCCATGCTGTCTTCAGGTCTTGTGGACAGTTCGATATGATATTTGAAGCCGAACTGTTTGTAAACGCCATCGATCAGGCGGATAACGCCGCTGATTTCGTCTTTGATCTGTTCAGGTGTCATGAAGATATGAGCGTCGTCCTGGTTGAAGCAACGAACACGCATCAGACCATGCAGAGCACCAGATTTTTCATGTCTGTGTACCAGACCGATTTCACCCATACGGATAGGCAGGTCTCTGTAGGAATGCATATCCTGTTTGTAGATCAGCATACCGCCGGGGCAGTTCATAGGTTTTACAGCATAGTCTTCGCCATCGATAACTGTTGTGTACATGTTATCTTTGTAGTGTTCCCAGTGACCGCTTCTGTACCACAGGTCTCTATTCAGGATGATAGGAGTGGAAACTTCTACATAGCCTGCTTCTTTGTGGATCTGTCTCCAGTAATCCAGCAGTGTGTTTTTCAGTACCATACCATTGGGCAGGAAGAAGGGGAAACCGGGACCTTCTTCAAGCATTGTGAACAGTTTCAGTTCTTTGCCCAGTTTTCTGTGGTCACGTTTTTTCGCTTCTTCGATCATTGTCAGGTAAGCTTCCAGTTCGGATGCCTTGGGATAAGATGTACCGTAGATACGGGACAGCATTTTGTTCTTTTCGCTGCCTCTCCAGTAAGCACCTGCAACGGATGTCAGTTTGATTGCTTTTACAGTTTTTGTGCTCATCAGGTGAGGGCCTGCGCACAGGTCTGTGAAGTCACCCTGTTTGTAGAAGGAAATAACTGCATCTTCAGGCAGATCCTGAATCAGTTCTACTTTGTAGGGTTCTTCTCTTTCTTCCATGTATTTGATTGCTTCTGCACGAGGCAGTTCAAAGCGTTCAATAGGCAGATCTTCTTTTACGATCTTCTTCATTTCTGCTTCGATTGCTTCCAGTTCTTCAGGTGTGAAAGCTTTTTCTTTATCGAAGTCATAGTAGAAACCGTCTGCGATTGCAGGACCGATTGCCAGTTTTACATCAGGGTACAGTCTTTTTACAGCCTGTGCCAGAATGTGAGATGTTGTATGACGGAATGCCAGTTTACCAGCTTCGTCTTCGAATGTGCAGATGCTTACTTCTGCATCTTTGTCTACTACATAACGCAGGTCTTTTACTTCGCCGTCAACAATACCAGCACAAGCATTTCTTGCCAGACCTTCGCTGATGGATTTTGCGATATCCAGAACGGACATAGCGCTGTCAAATTCTTTTACTACATTGTCTTTCAGTGTAATCTTCATATCCAATCTCTCCTTTTGCATGTGATTTTTTGCTTTGGAAAGTGCGATTTTTTTGCAATAAAAAAATCCCGTCCACTTTCCTTTCGGAAAAGGGACGAGAGTTATAATCTCCCGCGGTTCCACCCTTATTGTTTAGAAAACCACTCATTTTGACGATAACGGTGTCGGCCGTGCCGGATTAGGGCCACTCGGAGGTGGTTTTCGTACTCTTCTCAGGTGCAGGATACTCACAGCCACGACAGAAACTCTGCCGAGATATCCCTCTCTGACCACCCGAAAAGGACTACTGTCCTCGTCGACGTTTATACATCAGATTATATCACACAAAAATTTGCTGTCAACACTTTTTGCAAAAATTTCGCAGAAGATTTCCGGGAGCCAAAAAAGGTACATTCTACCCTTAAAACCACTTGTTTTTCTTAAAAAAGGCGATGCCAATGGCAATAAAAGCCACGGAAAGCACGATGACCATCAAATAACCATGTTCCCATCCATACTCCGGCATCTGGAAATTCATGCCGTACCATCCTGCAATGAGGGTCAAAGGTAGAAAAATGGTTGTTACTACTGTAAAGACCTTCATGGTGGTATTCAGACTGATGTCCACTTCCGCTTCATAGGATTCCCGAATCTGGGTCACAGCTTCCCGCAGGTTCAGTACATTCTGATAACTGCGCTCCATCCTTCTGGAAAGCATTTTAAAAGACCGCAGCGTCTTTCCGTCAAAAATATTATTCTCGTTTTCAATCACCACATCCAGCAAATTCAAAAATTGCTCATAATACCGTTTCATGAGCATAAGCCGCTTCCGCAGATGAATGATTTCTGACACAAAATTTTTCTTCTGGGATGTGATAAGTGCCTGTTCCAATTCCAGAATTTCTTTTTCGATTTTATCAAAAGCCACTTCTTCTTCCTTTGTCTGAGTTTCCAGAAAAAGATAAATAAGCCGTTGGAAAGAAATCCGTTCTCCCAGTCCTTCGGCACAATCCCGCAAAACATGTCTTACGTGCTGGGCTTTGGAGGTGAAAAACAACGCATAATCCTTCTCCAGATAAATGACCACACTGCCATGGCTGATGAGGACATTGTGGAAGTCCGGCATTTCCAGACTGATACAGTCATAATTTTCAAAACTGTCATAACGGGCAAAGCCAAAGCGCCGCGCATCCTCCAGAACACGATAAGAAATATTCCGCAGATGCGCCTGCTCCTCCATCATATCATACGTAAAAATACCGATGTACGCCCAATTTTCCGGCTGTTTCTCCACAAACTGGTAGCCGCTTTCCTCAATCTGTAAATACACTGCTTCCACCCCCTCCTGCATTTCACATTATTTGAATTTTACTGCTGTACCATACGCCATAACTTCTGCTGCGCCCTGCATGATAGCACTTGTGGAAAAGCGAATGCCCACAATCCCATCTGCACCCAGACGTCTGGCTTCTTCTTCCATTCTCTGCATGGCAATGTCTCTGGCTTCTTCCATCATTTCTGTATATCCCTTCAGTTCACCGCCAACAATGGACTTCAAACCTGCGCCAAAGTCTTTGCCAATATTTTTGCTCTGGATGGTGGCTCCTTTTACCAAACCTAAAACATCGTATTCTTTGCCCATAACCAGTTCTATTGTTGTCAATAACATATCCATTCGCTCCTTTCTTTATGCCGTGCTTTTTTTCATCATATCACACAGTTTTTAGAAAAGAAAACATTTTATCTTACAAATATGTAAATTCTTGACACTAAAGATAAGTCATAGTAAACTAAAATTAGTTTTAATTAACTTAAAAAGAAAAGAGGTGAACCATATGAAACAACATCGTTTTTGGGCTTGGGCAATGCTGTTCTGCGGATTTATGGCATTCTACACCGGTTATAAACACAAATAATTCTCACTGCATCATGAAACATTCATGGTGCTTTTTTAAACATTCCAAAGACAAACTGCCGCAATCATCCAAAGGCATCCCGTCACAATACGGATTTTTCGCCATCCTTTGATTCCCTGCCAATATCCATAAGCCAGACCAAACACCGAAGCCAGAAATAACAGCAGAAAAATCTCTGCACCATACCAGAAGATTTTGCCCATGCAATAAACGGCCGCACAGCCTACACACAAAAACATCAAGCCATGTTTGAAAGCATATTTTGCAAATCCCTCCATAGACCATGGATGGATACAGCTTTCCTCCATTCTTTTTTCCCGTATGCCAAGGAAAATCATCACAAAACCAAGAATGGCAAAAATCATGCTTCCTATTTTTGCCATAGTATCCATGTTTCCAGAAATTGAGAGGAAATCGCTCCATTTCCACAGGAATCCCATTCCCAGACAAAACAAAACAAGCTGTACTGCTGCAAAAATTCCTCCCAGACAAATCATTCTTCTTTTCGTCAAATTGGCCTGAATGGCACCGGCGGCAACAGACAGCCGAAAAGCTTCCAATGCCAATCCGCATAATACCAATACATATATCATCATGGACATTTCCTCACCCCATTTCTTCTTCCCAGTATAAAGAAAAAAGACCGCATCTTACAGATGCAGTCTTTCATTGCTGTTTTCATTTATCATACAAAACTGTATATTTGTTCATGCTTTCTATACAATAAAGCACTTTTATCTATTTTTCCTTTTCTTCGCCGGAAACTTCTTTCACAACATCTTCAAAAGAAACGGTGATCAGCGACCAATGGGCTTTTTCCACTTCTTCCGCAGAAATGGGCATACCACTTTCCAGCCACTTCATCAACAGAAATGTTTCTGCATTGGCATAATATTCTGCCAGAATTTCCGGGCGGAAAAAATGAGGCACTGTTTCCGGGAAAGGTGTGCGTTTTGCAAAAACCTTCTGAATCAATGTAACAAATGCATGGAAAACGATTTCACGAAAAGAATTCTGTCCTTGTATTTTCACTGCACGCACATAAAAATCCTTTTCTTTTTCCATATTGGCAAGCATCAGGCGAATGCCCTCACGAAATAAACCTACATCAAAAAGCTGTTCTCCCGGGCGGATGATTTCTTCCGTAAAAATCCATTCCACCAGGTCATACTTATCTTTGAAGTGGTTATAAAATGTTGGGCGGATAAAACCTGCCGCATCCGTAATGTCTTTGATGGTAATTTTTTCAAAACTATGGTGCAGCATCAGCTTTTTCAAGCTCTCTGCCAATATCTGCTTCGTCATTTGCGTTTTTTGATTCACCGGCATCACCTCAATTCCGCAGAATACCGATTCAGTATACCTTATTTTGACAGAAAATGCAACTTTCCCCAAGTCATCACGTATTTCCTATAAAAAATGGACAAGGTGTCATGCACCTCGTCCATTTCCAGTTTTCTGATTAGCGAATTACGGGAGGGAATCCCACTTTCTTCTGAACTTTTGTCAATGTTCTGGCTGCCAGTTTGCCGGCACGTTCTGCACCGTGTTTGATCACTTCGTCCAGATAATCTTTGTTCTTTTCCAGTTCTTTTACACGTTTCTGAACAGGTTCCAGTTCTGCTACAACAGCTTCACCTACAGCTGTTTTGAAGGCGCCATATCCTGCGCCATCGAATTCTCTTTCTGCTTCTTCCATTGTTTTGCCTGTGCAAGCGCAGTAAATGTTCAGCAGGTTTGTGATACCAGGTTTATCTTCCCCGTGGCGGATTTCGCTGCCGGAGTCAGTCATAGCACGTTTTACTTTGTTCATGATGACAGCAGGTTCATCCATCAGCAGAATGGTGTTGTTTTTGTTTTCATCAGATTTGGACATCTTCTTAGTAGGTTCCTGCAAAGACATGATTCTTGCACCAACCTTGCCGATATAAGCTTCAGGAATCTTGAATGTTTCGCCGTAAATGCCATTGAAACGTCCTGCAATGTCTCTGGTGATTTCCAGATGCTGACGCTGGTCTTCCCCTACGGGTACCAGGTCTGTCTGGTACAGCAAAATATCAGATGCCATCAATACAGGATATGTGTACAGACCTGCGTTGATATTGTCTGAATGTTTTGCAGCTTTATCTTTGAACTGTGTCATACGGTTCAATTCACCCATATAAGTGAAGCAGTTCAAAATCCAGCCCAGTTCTGCGTGCTGAGATACATGAGACTGATAGTAAATGGTATTTTTTTCAGGATCAATGCCTACTGCCAGATACTGTGTCAGCAGATCTCTTGCCTGCTTGCGCAGTTTCACAGGGTCCTGACGAACAGTAATCGCGTGCATATCTACGATACAGTACAGGCAGTCATAATCATCCTGCAAATTTGTCCAGTTCTTCAATGCACCCAAATAGTTCCCCAAAGTAATCATGCCAGAAGGCTGCATGCCACTGAATATTCTTTTCTTTTCTTCCACTTTCGTTTCCTCGCTTTCTATCAAAAATTATTTCTTTTCGTCAAATTCGGCATCAATATATCCGTCATCAATCAGCCCTTCGTCCCTTATAACATTAACATCGCCCTCAAGAGCAAGCGTGACAACATCAGCTCCAAGACCATTAGCAACCTCAAGTGCCTGCTTTCCAGAACCGCCATGAGACTGGATAACCTCAACCTTCTCACCAGTCCTGCCATACCAGTAATCCTCAAAAAGCCTGTTATACTCCTTATAAAACTCTCTTGTGGCATCATAAGAAACATTAACAAGTTCCGTCTTCTTCTGCCCACAGCCAGAAAGTCCAATAAAAGTCAGGCTGAAAATCATACCTAAACATATTAACTTTTTAAAAAATCCATATTTTTTCATCTATACCTGACTCCCACATAAATATATTCCTAAACTAGGCAAAGCAGCGAAGCAAGCTTTGCCAAACCCAAGGTAAAGCAGCGAAGCGCCCTTTACCGCACGTCTGCCAACACTTCCAACCCCGAAGTAACCCCACGCAGCGGGAAAGAACCCCAGCAGCACTAAACTTATAAAGCAACGCAGGTGCTTTGGAGCCGCCGGAACTTAGCTCGTCAGGACAGCCTCACAAAGTGAGGCAAATCCTGACAAGCTTAGTACCGCTGCGAGCGACAAGCAGCGAAAGCGTGCCTGCGTTGCTTTATAAGTTCTAGTGCAGCGTCCGTTCTTCCCCCAGCCTACGCATTCTTCTTAATAAACTCAGCCACATCCACAGTAGTGGCGTCAACCCCAGACTCCCAGCCTGCAAGCACTTCTGCGCCATCAATCTTAAGATCAGCTGCCTTACTAAGTGCAAGAATAACAACAATACCTGCATTTACAAGGTGAGTCACAACATTTGTATAATCCTCGCCTTCTGCTGGAACATACAGATATACATGCTTGCTGTCAAGAAGAAGCTCCTTCTCAACCTTCTTTAAGAAATCAACATTAATCTTGTCTGAAAGAACTGTCTCTACAACAACAGGCTTCTGGTTGTTAAGCTCAGCTCTGAAAGCTGCGTCAACTTCCTTAACATCATCAGCTTCCTCATTAACTTCACGGACAACGCCACAGGCACTAGTCATATTAGTAACACGGTCTATGAGGATAAGCTCGCCCATAGTCTTGTGAAGATTGAATTCATCAACAACAATTACATCAGCAAGAGAAATCTTGCATACTGCGATTTCATTTTTCTTAAGGAGAGCTGCCGGCTTCTCCTCACCTGTATTAACATCAATAGTATTGACAATCTCGGTAACAACGCCCGGAATAAGTCTTGTTCCAAGCTTTACAAAGAAGTTCTTATTATTAGTAAGAACATCATCGTCCATCCAGAGGATAGTAGCAGTAATCTCAGTTGCAAGCTTTAAGTCAGCACCTGCTGCAAGAACAGAACCTCTTGAAACATCAACCTCACGGTCTAACTGGATAGTAACAGGCTGTCCGATAGATGCGCTCTGGGCTTCCTTATCACCAACATGGATGCTCTTGAACATGCTCCTTAGTTGGAAGAGTGATAATCTCGTCACCAACAGATACACTTCCTGCCTCAATCTGTCCTTGGAAACCACGGAATTCATGATTTGGACGGCATACTCTCTGAACAGGTATATAGAAGCCCTTTTCTTCCTCAGTATCATCAACATCAACCTGCTCAAGATAAGGAAGAAGTGCCTGACCCTTATACCAAGGAATATTTTCAGACTTAGTTGTTACATTGTCACCCTCAGTTGCTGAAACAGGGATAACAACTACATCTGCTAAAGAAAGCTCCTTAGTAAGCTCTGCTATCTGAGCATTTATCTCGTTGAAACGCTGCTCGCTGTAACCAACAAGGTCCATCTTATTAACTGCAAATACAAAATGCTTAATTCCCATAAGTGCGCAGATTCTTGCGTGTCTCTTAGTCTGGATAAGAACGCCCTGCTTTGCATCTACAAGGATTACTGCAAGGTCTGCAAATGAAGCACCAACCGCCATGTTTCTTGTGTACTCCTCATGTCCCGGAGTATCAGCAACGATAAAGCTTCTGTTGTCAGTTGTAAAATATCTGTAAGCAACATCAATAGTAATTCCCTGCTCTCTCTCAGCCATAAGACCATCAAGAAGAAGTGAATAATCAATCTTGCCTTCGCGGCTTCCAACCTTGGAATCAAGCTCTAACGCCTTCTCCTGATCTGCATACAATAACTTTGAATCATATAAAATGTGTCCGATAAGTGTAGATTTTCCGTCATCAAC
>NZ_CAJMDQ010000058.1 GCF_905212195.1 uncultured Anaerotignum sp.
TTTAGCCGTAACAGCACTGCTGTCTGTCAGTGTTTGTTTTACAGCCTTCGGGGCAGTTTCGACCAATGCTTCCCCTTGGGCAGTGCCTCATATGGAACAGGCATATTCTTTGCAATTGATTACCGCACCTTTGCTTCAGCAGGCGCAGGATACCATGACAAGAGTGGAATTCAGTGAAATTGCGGTGGCTTTTTATGAAAAAGTAACAGGTACTACAGCGCCTATGCCGGAAGAAAATCCTTTTTCTGACTGTAATGAAGCAGCAGCACTGAAAGCATATGGACTGGGCATCATTGCTGGCGTAGAGCCGGGAACATTTGCGCCGGAAAGTCCGCTGACAAGAGAACAGATGGCCATTATGCTGGTGCGTACACTGGAAAAAGTGGGCGTTGATATGTCCCTGTATGCAAAGAAAAATCCATTTACGGATACCAAAAATATCAGTGCCACAACAGTATCCTATATTGATAAGGCTTATGGAGCTGGTTTGATTTCTGGTTATCAAAACGGAACATTTGCCCCCAAAAATACATTAAAAGTACAGGAAGCAGTCACAGCATTTCTGAGTGCTTATACCTTTTATGAAGGCGTGCAGAATGGCACTTCTGTGCCCAAAGGCGACGCGGTAATGGAAAAAACAGTCACCATTAATGGCAAAGAGCTGACATTGGGACAGACAACAGAAGAAGTGCAGGCAACATTTGGTGCTCCCACACGAATTGATGAAACTGTGTATGGCATAGATCGCTATATTTACGCGGGGGATGGATATTTCTGGGTAACATTTGAAAATGACGCTGCTGTGGAATTTTTCACACCATCCAGTACATTCCAGTATCAGGAAATCAAGGGCGGAGTTGTTCTGGATGACGCTGCTCATGTGGACAGCATCAGTAACGTGGACCATTGTGCAGTATTGAATGGGGAATATGCTTCCGCTAGAATTCCTCTGGATTATGAAAATCAGATCTGTGGATTGCTTTTACAGACAAAGGAATTTGCATCAAAAGATGCCTTGACTGGTTCTTTGAGCGGCGCACAGAAAACTGACGTTGAAAAAGAACTGCTGGAAATCATCAATGTTCAGAGAAAAGAAGCAGGGCTGGCAGCTTTGACAGAAAATCAGGGTCTGGATCAGACCGCATCTGCCCATAGTACAGAAATGGTCAAAGAAAAGTATTTTGATTATAAGAGTAAAGATGGGAAAACACCTTTCCAGCGTATGATGGAAAACAATGTGCAGTTCCATACTGCTTCTGAAGTCATTGCAACCACACGCGGTGATGTAGTGCAGCTTTATACAGAACTGCTCCGTACTGCTGCGAAACACAACAGCATCATGGACAGCACCATGACACAGGCAGGCATTGGCGTTGCAAACGATGGCAAAGTGTTGTATCTGACCATTGATTTGTGTAATGGATAATGAAATATAATAATGAAGAAAAAGACCTCATTTTCTGAATGGGGTCTTTTATATTTAGAAAAACAAAAAGGCATTGTGATTTAACAAAAGAAGTCACAATGCCTTTATTTATTATGTTAGAAAATTACAGATTTTTAGGTGGTCTGGGGCCTTCAAACTGATAATAGTCTGTTTTGATACGACCATTGAACAGTTTCCGCTTCCGATCTGCTTTTCTGCCAAAGAGAGATTCGAAATATTCCATGGAAGTGATAAGGTAAGTAGACCAAGTGGGGTTTTCTTTCATGATGCCGCCCAAAGCGCGGTACATATTTTCCACTTCTTTCAATTCACCGATACGTTCGCCATAAGGAGGGTTGGTAATCATGACGCCATATTTCCCGGGTAATATGATTTCCTGACAAGGTTTTACTTCAAAGGTGATGCAGTCGTCAACACCGGCTTTTTCCGCATTGGCTTTTGCCAGTTCAATGGCATCGGGGGCGATATCACTGCCATAGATTTCCGGCATAACATCGTAGTCGATGGCCTGATATGCTTCTACGCGGGCTTTTTTCCACAAATCTTTGCCGATGCGTTCCCATTCTTCAGAAGCGAATTTGCGGTGGATGCCGGGGGCAATATTCCGGGCAATCATAGCAGCTTCAATGGGAATGGTGCCGGAACCGCAGAAAGGGTCCAGCAGAATACGGTTTTTCCGCCAGTAGCTGAGCTGAATCATGGCAGAAGCTAGCGTTTCTTTCAAAGGTGCATCCAGTGCGTTTGCACGGTATCCGCGCATGTGCAGACCAGAACCGCTGGTATCAATGGCAAGGGTAACGACGTCTTTTAAAATGCCTACCTGAATGGTGTAGGAAGCCCCTGTTTCGTCGAACCAGTCTGTGTGATAGGTCTGTTTCAGTTTTTCTACAACGGCTTTTTTCACGATTGCCTGACAGTCAGATACACTGAACAGTGTGGATTTTACGGATTTGCCGACAACAGTGAATTTGCCGTCTTCGGGAATCCAGTCTGCCCAAGGCAGTGCTTTTGTCTGGTCGAAAAGTTCTGTAAAGGTAACGGCTTTGAATGTGCCCATTTTTACCCAGACACGTCCTGCACAGCGCAGCCACATGTTTGCTTTGACGATGTCAGCTTCTGTGCCGGTAAATTCTACTTTCCCGTCAGATGTTTTGATATTTTCAAATCCAAGAGCCTGACATTCCCGTTTTACAACGGCTTCCAGACCGAATGTAGTTGTTGCGATCAAATTGATAGACATAGTAATTCTCCGTTTCATATCTGATTGTATTCTTACCTTATTATGATAAAGCACAGCAAAGGGGTGTGTCAAGGGCGGTACCGCCGGCTTTTCCGGGAAAAATGGCATGAATGCAGGAAAAATTCTTGAATTTCCATGGAAAACAAGATATGATAGTACAGATAAAACTTGAGCGGAAATGAGGTAAGATATGTATAAATTATTAAAAACTTGCGGCAGAGCAAAAAGAGGGGAGTTCCACACTCCTCACGGTGTCATTCAAACACCAGTATTCATGAACGTAGGAACCATTGCGGCCATCAAAGGTGCTCTTTCTACAGAGGACTTGGAAAGAGTAAAATGTCAGGTAGAGTTGTCCAATACTTATCATCTGCATGTGCGTCCCGGCGATGAAATCATCAAAAAACTGGGCGGCTTGCATAAGTTTATGGTTTGGGACAAGCCCATTCTGACTGATTCCGGCGGATTTCAGGTGTTTTCTCTGACCACACTGCGGAAAATTACGGAAGAAGGCGTTTATTTCAGTTCCCATGTAGATGGCAGAAAAATCTTTATGGGGCCTGAAGAAAGCATGCGCATCCAGTCCAATCTGGGTTCTACCATTGCCATGGCATTCGACGAATGTATCGGTATTCCTGCAGAACGTGCCTATGTAGAAAATTCCGTAGCCCGTACTACACGCTGGCTGGAACGCTGCAAAAAGGAAATGGCACGTCTGAACTCTCTGGATGATACCATCAATAAACAGCAGATGCTCTTCGGCATCAATCAGGGTGCAACTTATGAAGATATCCGTATTGAACATGCAAAGCGTATTGCGGAAATGGATCTGGATGGATATGCTATTGGCGGTCTGGCAGTAGGGGAATCCCATGCGGAAATGTACCATATCATTGAAGAAGTGGTGCCTTATCTGCCTCAGAACAAACCCACTTACCTGATGGGTGTTGGCACACCAGAAAACATTTTGGAAGCGGTGGAACGTGGTGTGGACTTCTTTGACTGTGTACTGCCTTCCAGAAACGGTAGACATGCACACGTTTATACCAACGCAGGCAAACTGAATCTGATGAATGCAAAATATGAGCTGGATGAAAGACCCATCGACGAAACATGTACTTGTCCTGCTTGCTCCAGATATTCCAGAGCCTATATCCGTCATCTGTTCAAAGCAAAAGAAATGCTGGCAATGCGTCTGTGCGTTCTGCATAACCTGCATTTCTTCAATACCATGATGGAAGAAATCCGTCAGGCCATGGATGAAGACCGTTTCCCTGAGTATAAAAAACAAAAACTGGAAGGCTTTCGCAGAAACGGTATGTAAGAAGGCTTGACGTGTTTTCAAAACTCGGATATAATATTTTTACTGTGTTTTTCAGAATTTAACAACGTTAGGAGAGAAGGAAATGAACAGCTTAACAGCATTTTTGCTGGACGTCAGCACTACCGTTTCTTCCGGTAGCGGCGAAGCAGCAACACAGAGCACACAGCAGGCAGGCGGCGGTCTGTTTGGCAACATGAATGGTATCACACTGGTTATCATCTACTGCGTAGCATTGGTAATCATTATGTATTTCCTGTCTTTCAGACCTACTCAGAAAAGAGAAAAGGCTCTGGCAGAACAGAGAAATGCAATCCAGATTGGTGACATGGTTGTTACAAATGCAGGGATGTACGGTAAAGTTGTAGACACAACTTATGACTGCTTCATCATCGAATTCGGCTTGAACAAAGGCGTTCGTGTTCCTGTTGCAAGAGGCGAAGTTTACGGTAAGAGAGAACCCAACATGACAAACGAAGCGCCTCCCGAAGAAGAAAAACCCAAGAAAAAAGGTCTTTTCAGAAGAGGCTAATGATTCTTCAGGAAAATCAAAAATGGTAAAAATCAGCAGATGTGTTGCAAGAAAAAGCGATACATCTGCTTTTTTGTTTGCGTTCTGACTACATTTGTCTTTTTATATAATGAATACAATATTCAAATTTTCAAAAATAATGCAATTTTTTTGTCTATAGTTGACAAAACGGGGGTATAGTCGGGTTATTTTATTGACAATAATGGATAGATATTGTAAACTGAAAACGGATATGTTGTCCATGTCATGGCACAACAATTCCTGTTTAGTCCAATTTTATAACAAGAAAGGGAGATCGACTATGAAGAAATTGCTTTCTCTGTTGCTGACTTCCGCTCTGACAGTTGCCATGTTGGCAGGCTGCGGTGGCGGCGGCGACACAACAACCACTGATTCTGCAGACACTGGTGACAAAAAGGTTTACAATGTCTGCAACCTGGTAAATGGTAACCTGGGTGACAAATCTTTCTTTGACTCTGCTGAAGCAGGTTTGAAAGAACTGCAGGATGCCGGCAGAATTACTTACACCACCATTGAAATGGGCGGCACTACAGAAGACGAAGCAAAATGGGAAAGCTATCTGGAAGAAGTATCCGCTTCCGGCGAATACGATCTGATCGTTGTTGGTACTTTCCAGATGCCCGAATATCTGAAAAACGTATCTGAAAGATATCCTGATCAGAAATACCTGATTTACGATGACACAACATACACACTGCCTAACGTAGTAAACCTGAGCTATGCACAGAACGACCTGGGCTACATGGTTGGTGCTTATGCAGCAGCTATGACAACAGCTACAGACGTTGAAAAAATCAACGAAGATGCAGTTATCGGTTTCGTTGGCGGCGTAGACAGCCCTGTAATCAACGACTTCCTGTATGGTTACATTCTGGGTGCACAGTCTGTAAATCCTGACATCAAAGTAGATACAAGATACATTGGTAACTACATTGACCCTGCAAAAGGTAAAGAATTGGCTGAATCCATGATCAACGACAACAACTGTGATATCATCTGGGGCGTAGCTGGTAATGCTGGTAACGGCGCTGCAGAAGCATGTCTGGAAACAGGCAAAGCATATTTCATCGGTGTTGACTCCGACCAGGAATCCACATTCTCCGCTGAAATGGCTGGTATCACTCTGACATCCGGTCTGAAAAACATCGGCGACTCTCTGGTATGGTTCTTCGATGAATGGGATGCAGGCAATGAATACTGGGGTCAGCAGATCCTGATCGGTATCAACGAAGGCGGCGTTGGCCTGGTAACAGACAAGAACTATGACAAGATTTCTCCCGACAGCGTAAAAGAAACAGTTGATGCAACTGTTGCAGCTGTTACAAACGGTGAAGTTGAAGTTCCTACCGCTATCGGCGATACAACAAACGCAGTTGTAGATCTGAGAGAATCTGTAAGACCTTAATTTCATACGAAACCATAAGTTCGCTGAAAAAATAATCAAAAACTAAGGGGGCTGAATAGCCCCCTTTTTTTTCATAGTACCTCTGCAGATTGAAAAAATCTTTTAGTTGCCCAGCGCAGAAAAGACTTTTTGAAGATGCAGAATCTTTGCCAATGATGTAGATGATATAGAAGGAGGGGACCCGATCGTGGCTGACAATGAATATGTTGTTCAAATGAAGGGAATTACCAAGGTTTATCCCAATGGTATTGCTGCCAATCAGGGTGTTGATTTTAACGTCAAACGAGGAGAAATTCATGCTCTGATGGGCGAAAATGGTGCGGGTAAATCCACACTGATGAAAATGCTGTTCGGTTTGGAACAGCCCACAGAAGGTGAAATCTATGTAAACGGAGAAAAAGTTTCTCTCACATCACCTACTGTAGCGATTTCGAAAGGAATCGGTATGGTACATCAGCATTTCATGCTGGTACCCAATCTGACAGTAGCGGAAAATATGGTCCTGGGTATGGAACCCAAACACAAAGGAATGTTCATGGACTATAAGAAAGCTGTTGAGATCACAGAAGAATATGCGAAAAAGTATAATCTGCATGTAGATCCCAATGCGAAAGTCAGAGATATTCCCGTAGGGATGAAACAGAAAGTAGAAATTCTGAAAGCACTGGTACGTGGTGCAAAGATTCTGATTCTGGACGAACCCACAGCGGTATTGACCACACAGGAAACAGAAGAACTGTTCAAAGAACTGGTTCATTTAAAAGAACAGGGCTATACTATGATCTTTATTTCTCATAAACTTCATGAAATCAAGCAGATCACAGACCGCTTGACTATCATGCGTAGCGGGAAATCCATGGGTGTTTACCAGACAGCGGATATTTCCAAAGAAGAAATCTCCCGTCTGATGGTTGGCCGTGATGTTATCCTGACAGTGGAAAAAGATCAGGCACAGCCCACAGATGTGGTACTTCGTGTACGTGATCTGGAATATACCAATGAATGGAACAAGAAAATGCTCAATAAGCTTTCTTTCGACGTGCGCAAAGGTGAAATTCTGGGGATTGCCGGCGTAGAAGGCAATGGTCAGAGAGAACTGGTAGATATGCTGTTCAATCTGAACATTCCTGACAGCGGTACCGCTACCGTAAACGGTCAGAGTGTTATTGGTCAGCCCCAGCGTAAGATTCGTGATCTGGGCGTTTCCCTGATTCCAGAAGACCGTATGACATTCGGTATGGCTGGAACAGCAACCATTGAAGAAAACCTTATGAGTGACCGTTCTGCTGATAAGAAATACAACAATGGTCCTTTGTTCAACATGAAGAAAATGCATGAAGACAGTGACCAGCTCATCAAAGACTACAAAGTCCTTTGTAAGAGCAGAAATCAGCAGGTAGGCATGCTTTCCGGTGGTAACATTCAGAAAGTTGTCGTAGCAAGAGAATTCTCCGCAGACCCTATTTTGATCATTGCCGACCAGCCTACACGAGGCATTGACGTAGGTGCTACAGAATTCATTCGTAAAAAACTGGTGGAACTGAGCCGTGCAGGCGCAGCCGTATTGCTGGTATCTGCCGATCTGAACGAAGTTATGGAATTGTCTGATAGCTTGATCATTATGTACAATGGCGGCATCGCAGCATATTTTGAAGACACAACATCCCTGACTGACGCTGTCATGGGTGAATATATGCTGGGCTTGAAACAGCAGAGCGATGAAGAAGTAAGGAGGGTTCAGCATGGGGAATAAACAAAAGCTGAAGTTTGAATTCATGCGCGGCTTTGTAGCGATTGCCATTGCCATTGCCGTAGCATTCATATTTATTTTCATTTGTGCGGATGATCCGGCAAAGGCACTGAATTGTTTGCTGATTCGTCCCATCATCAGCAATGGCGCATTGAACGTTTCATCTATTTTAACAATTCTGGGACGTATGACACCCATTATCTTTACTGGTCTGGCGGTTTGCGTTATGTTCTCTGCAAACCAGTTCAACCTTGCTGGTGAAGGTACTGTAATGGCAGGTGGCTTCGTAGCAGCTCTGTTGGCAATTTATGTACCTATGGCAGCTGGTCTGCATCCAGTAGTATGTATCCTGGTTGGTGCTGTTGTAGGCGGTCTGCTGATGCTGATCCCTGCTATCGCGAAAGTAAAACTTAATGCCAGTGAAATGGTTTGCTCCCTGATGCTGAACTACGTTGTGCTGTATGTTATCATGCACTTCCTGAGCAACGTATTTGCAGACAGAAGCCAGGGCTCCACACAGACATATCCTTTCCTGGAAACAGCGAAAGTTGCAAAAATCGTACCTGGTACAGAACTGACATGGGGCTTTGTTATTGCAATCATTGCAACAATCATCATTGGCTTCTTCATGTATCGTACACGTTGGGGCTATACCATCCGTATGATCGGTATCAATGAATCTTTCTCCAAATACTCCGGTATGAAAGTTGGCGGCGTAATCGTCCTTTCTCAGGTAATCGGCGGCGTACTGAGCGGTATGGGCGGTGCCATCGAAGTATTGGGCAGATACAACACATTCCTGTGGAAAGATCTGCCTGGCTATGGTTGGACAGGTATCACTGTTGCCATTCTGGCAAAGAACAATCCTCTGGCAATTCCTTTTGCAGCATTGTTCATTGCATATCTGAACCGTGGTTGTGAATTGATGTCTATTTATGCAGGCGTACCTGCGGAAATGATCGATATTATCCAGGCAGTTATCTTCCTGTTCTTTGCGGCTGAACAGTTCATGTCCAAGACAAGACAGAAGATGGTTGTTAAAGAAACAAAAGAAGAACTTGCGAAAAAACAGCAGGAAGCAGCAGTGGAAGGGGGTAACGCATAATGTTGGAACAGATTTTTAGCATGATTTTCACAACAAGCTTTGGTTACTCTATTATCCGTATCACATCTCCCATTCTGTTTGCAGCTCTTGCGGCAGTCGTAGCAGAAAAAGCCGGCGTTACTAACATCGGTTTGGAAGGTATTATGATGATCTCCGCACTGTTTGGCGTATTGTTCGCTTACTGGACAAGCTATTGGTGGGTAGGTGTCATTGGTGCAGTTGTGGTAGGTATTATTCTGGCATTGATCATTGGTATCTTTGCTTTGAAATTGAAAACAGATATTATCCTTGCCGGGATCGCCATCAACTTGGTTGGTTCAGGCGGTACCATTTTCCTGTTGTACTTGTTCACAGGTCTGAAAGGTAACACAGCCAGCCTGACAACACCTGGTATGCTGACACCTAAGATTGACATTCCTATTTTGGAAAGCATCCCTGTTTTGGGTCCTATTTTCTCTGGTCACTCTATTTTGACTTATGTGGCATTCATTCTGGTTTTCCTGGTTTGGGTGTTGCTGTATAAAACAGCTATTGGCCTGCAGATTCGTGCCGTAGGTGAAAACTCCAATGCGGCAGACAGCGTTGGTATCAGCGTATTGAAAATCCAGTATATCGCACTGGGTATCTCCGGTGCTCTGTCCGGTCTGGGCGGCGCTTACATGTCCATGTACTACTCTCAGAGCTGGAATACTGGTATCGTTGCTGGTCGTGGTTTCATCGCTCTGGCTGCGCAGGCTATGGGTCAAGGGGAACCTCTTGGCACTATGTTTGCATCCCTGTTCTTCGGTTTTGCCAGCGCTCTGGGCAATAAGATGGAAGGTATGCAGGGCTTCTCTTCCTTCCTGGTATCCGCAATTCCTTATGTGGCAACCATCATTGGTTTGATCCTGTATGCGGCAACACAGGTAAGACGTGTAAAACGTGTGAAAAATAACGGAAAAAATAAAAACGCAGAAGCAAAATAATTTGAAATAATATTGTTTCTGGAAAAAGTCGGAACGTTTTACGCTCCGGCTTTTTCAAAAGAAAAAAATATATGTGGAGGAAAAATTATGAAAAGAATTCCCATTATTCTGGATGGCGATCCGGGACATGATGACGCAATTGCATGGGTTCTTGCAAAAGGCAGCCCTATGCTGGATATCCGTGGTGTTACATCTGTATGCGGCAATCAGACCATCGAAAAAACAACATATAATGCACAGCGTATCTGTACATTGATTGATCTGCATGTACCTACTGCTATGGGACGGGTTAGACCTCTGATTTCTGATCCTATCATCGCACCTACAGTGCATGGGGAAAGCGGTCTGGATGGCCCTGCATTGCCGGAACCCGATTTTGAACTGGAAGATATGGATGCAGTGACATTGATGGCAAAACTGATTCAGGAAAGCGATGAACCTATCACACTGGTTCCCACTGGTCCTTTGACAAACGTTGCAGCATTGTTGATGGCATATCCTGAACTGAAAGAAAAGATTGCCAGAATTTCCCTCATGGGCGGAGGCGTGCAGTATGGTAACTGGACACCTGCGGCAGAATTTAATATTCTGGTTGACCCGGAAGCGGCAGCTGTTGTCTTTGAATCCGGTATTCCTATCATCATGGCAGGTCTGGATGTTACAGAAAAAGCAATGATCTTCCCGGAAGACTTTGAACGAATTCGTGCTCTTGGCAACCACGTAGCTGTTATCGTAGCAGATTGGCTGGAATTCTTCTATCAGTTCCATAGAAGCCTGGGCTACGAAGGCGCACCTGTGCATGATGCTGTTGCAGTGGCAGCACTTCTGCGTCCTGAAATCATGGAATCTCAGGATCTGTATGTGCAGGTAGAAACTGCCGGAGATTTCTGTAAAGGTGCTACAGTGGCAGACTTTAACGGTGCTCTTGGAAAAGCACCCAACGCAAAGGTTTTGATGGGTATTGACCGTCAGGCATTTGTAGATTTGTTGGTAGAAGCAATCGCAACTTATGGGGAGGGAAAAGCATGAATCGGATACCTGTAATCATTGACTGTGATCCCGGTGTGGACGATACCGCGGCACTGCTGCTGGCGTGTCAGATGCCGGAATTGGATATTCGCGCAGTAACAACTGTAGCGGGAAATGTTGGACTGGATAAAACAACAGCCAACGCAAAACGTGTACGCCGTGTGATTGGTGCGGATTTTCCCATTTACCGCGGCGCAGATAAGCCTATGTTCCGTGAACTGCATACAGCAGCAGAATTCCACGGCGCAGATGGTTTTGGCGGTGTAGAACTTCCCGTTCCTGATGATGTTTTGCCGGAAGAAAAAGCATGGGATGCCATTTATCGTATCGCCAAAGAATTGAATGGGGAATTGGTGCTCATTGCTGTTGGCCCTATGACCAATGTGGGCATTGCTCTGGCAAAATATAAAGAACTGCCTAAGCTTATCAAAAAGATTGTTATCATGGGCGGTGCTGCCATTGGCGGTAATGTGACACCCGCGGCAGAGTTCAACATTTATGTTGACCCAGAAGCAGCAGACATGATGTTCTGCAGCGGTATTCCTGTACATATGTGTGGGCTGGATGTGACTATGAAAGCTTATGCAACCAAGGAAGAGCTGGAAGAGATTGCAGCATTTGGCACACCTCAGGCACAGCTGTTCCATGATGTTCTGCAGAAGGGCTTGGAAAAATATATCGGCTGGGGCAAAGCAGGTGTTGCGCTCCACGATCCTGCGGCAGTGCTTTATACCGTTTATCCCGAAATGTTTACAGCGGAAGAAGCTGGCGTACGTGTGGAAACAAAAGGCCCTCTGACTGTTGGCAAAACAGTGACAGACCTTTACAGCGATAAACAGTTTGACGATCATAATGCTTTTGTGGTAACAAATGTAGACAGAGAAGCTTTTATCGGAAAAATCAAAGAACTGATCAAAAAATATTGAGATGGAGCGGTCTTCTGTATGGAAGGCCGCTTTTTGCATCTGATAGGAGGAGATTTCTATGAAAAAAATTGGGTTTATTGGCATTGGTGTTATGGGATGCGCCATGGCATCTAATTTGATGAAAAAAGGATATGAATTGTCTGTTTATACAAGAACAAAACAGAAAGCAGAAGTTCTGCTGGAGAAGGGCGCAAAATGGTGTGATACAGCTGCGGACTGTGCCAAAGGCCAAGATGCTGTGATTACTATGGTTGGATTCCCAAATGATGTGGAAGAAGTTTATTTTGGCGAAAGCGGAATTTTTTCTGCTGCGGAAGAGGGGACTTATCTCATCGACATGACAACTACCAGCCCCAAACTGTCTGTAAAGATTTACAATGCAGCAAAGGAAAGAAAAATGTACGCATTGGATGCGCCTGTCAGCGGCGGTGATACTGGCGCAAAAAATGGTACTTTGTCAATCATGGTTGGCGGCGATCGGGAAGCATTTGATGCATGTCACGATATTTTTGCGGCAATGGGCACAAATATTATTTATGAAGGTCCTGCAGGTTGTGGTCAGCATACAAAAATGGCGAACCAGATTGCATTGGGCGGAGCCATTTCTGGTGTATGCGAAGCACTGGCTTATGCAAAAGCGGTTGGCTTAGATCAGCAGACCATGTTGGACAGCATTTCCGCAGGGGCAGCCGGCAGCTGGCAGATGACCAATATGGCACCGCGAATTTTAAAAGGCGATGACGCACCGGGATTCTATATCAAGCATTACATCAAAGATATGCGCATTGCAGTGGAAGAAAGTCAGGAAGTACATCTGGATTTGAAAATGCTGAATTCTGTTTTGGAAATGTATGAAAAGTTGGCAGAATCCGGCATGGCAAATCTTGGCACACAGGCACTGTATCATTACTACGGAAAAGAAAAGTAAGATTTTTGTCAGGGATTGTTTGCTTTTTTCGAAAAGAAAGATATGTTATAATCAAATTAGAAAATGATTGCCATTGGCATTAGAAAATGTGACAGAATTCGATAAGGGGGGATTCTATGGATACTAGCTCAATCTTCGGTTTCATCGTAGCACTTTATGCGTCTTTGACAACCTGTGCTGTTCCGCCATCAGACTTGCCTGCACAGCAGCAGGAACAAACAGCAGTTGTGGCCGAACAGGAAACACAGGAGCCGGCAGAACCGGAAGTGCAGCCCGTTTATGATCCTGTTGCAACACCCAAACAGCCCACAGTGAATGCGGCAAATGTGGGTTACAATGACAAAAAATCCTGGTGGTTTCGCAGAAATGCTGACCATTTGCCGCCTTCTGCCCAGGATGAAATTGCCATTGGGAATTATGATGCATATTACCTGGGGGATACCCAGCACAAAGTTATTTATCTGACTTTTGATGAAGGATACGAAAATGGGTATACTTCTAAAATTCTGGACATTCTGAAAGCCAATGATGTGAAAGCGGCATTTTTCGTTACAAAAAGCTATATGGAAGACCAGCCGGATCTGGTAAAAAGAATGGTTGCAGAAGGGCATATTGTGGGGAACCATTCTGTGTCCCATCCCAATATGTCTGATTTGAGCAATGAACAGATTTTGGCAGAGCTCAATGGCTGTGCAGCGTATTATAAAGAATTGACAGGTCAGGAAATGCCCAAGTATTTCCGTCCACCAGAAGGTGTTTACAGCATCCGTTCTCTGGAACAGACAAAGGCAGCAGGATATAAAACCATTTTCTGGAGCTTTGCCTACAATGACTGGGATCCTGCCAATCAGCCAGGTACACAGGCAGCCTATGATATGGTCATGAACAATTATCATAATGGCAGTATCATGCTGCTTCATGCGATTTCTCAATCCAATACAGAAGCTTTGGATCAGATTTTGAAAGACCTGAAAGCAAAGGGATATGTGTTCCAGACATTGGATCAGCTTCCCCCTGCTACATCCATCGGCCAGTGATGTTTTGATGTAATAGACTTCGTTATGATAAAATAAAAAAGCTGGAATCCTTTTTGAGGATTCCAGCTTTTTATATTGATATTATTATTTGCCTTTTAAATTAAATACGATGATACTGCAAATGATGATGGCACCGCCAAGGAATGTACCCATATTAGGAACTTCCCGCAGAATCAGGAATCCCAGAATGGTAGACAGGAGAGGTGTCACAAACATGAAGTTGGTTACTTCGCTGGTACGGTTTGCAAAAGACATTGCTTTGCCCCAAAGGAAGTAAGCAGCAGCACTGGGAAAAGCGCCCAGATATACAAGTGCTAGAATATGGGACATGTCTGAAGAAGCCAATTGCTGAAATCCCTGCACAGACCAGAAACCAAGAAGAATCGCACCGAAAATCATGCTGTAAGTAACGATTTCCAATGCTGTATAGCCTTTTGTTGTCAGTAAGCGGCTCATCATATTATAGCCAAAGAATACAAGAGCAGCGCCCATTGTCCAAATCAAACCAACATTGATGGAGAAAACGCCATCCCAAAGCAGAAGCACCAAAACGCCGATAAAGGCGGTGGCAATAGAGATCCAGCCAATGGTTTTGATTTTCTCGTGATACACTTTTGCACAGCCGATGGCTGTCAAAATGGGGGTGAGGGCAACGATGATACTGGATGTTGCCGATGTCAGTGTTTGAATCCCTGTGTTAAAAAAGATCATATAGCCGGTGAAGCCCATTGCGCCAGCCAGTATGAAGTAGGGGATATCCTTTTTTGCTGGAATACGGATGTGACTGCATTTACCGATGATGATCAAGAAGATGGCAGCAATGCTGCACCGCAGAAATCCCAGAGGATTGGATGTAAACTGTTCCTGCACTACCTTGGTCAAAGGAAATGCCGATGCCCATAGCAATACAGTACAAAAACTCAACAGAAAAACTTTATGCTTCGCTTGCACAATAACTCCCTCCTTTTATTGCTTATACTATACAACGAAATATGGGGAAGCACAAGAGAATTGTAAAATATTTTTTACGGTTGTTCGTTATTCTTTGTGCGGCAGTATAGAACCATTGTATGTGGAGCACTTGCATTTCAATTTTAGAAGAAACGTGGAAGTTGTTGCAGGAACATGATAAAATAAGAAAAAAGAGCGTAAGGAATATTCAGAAATTTATTATTCGAAATGAATTTCTCATGGTAAAGGAGGCGACAAAATGGCTTTTTTGCCTGTCAGCAAAGAAGAAATGTTGGAAAGAGGTTGGGACAGACCTGACTTTGTTTATATTTGTGGGGATGCATACGTAGATCATCCTTCTTTTGGTGCGGCAATCATCTGCCGCGTATTGGAAAGTCAGGGATATAAGGTGTGTTTCATTGCGCAGCCTGACTGGAAGACAACGGAAGATTTCACACGTTTTGGAGAACCCAGACTGGCTTTTCTGGTAAGTGCTGGGAATATTGACTCTATGGTCAATCACTATACAGTGGCGAAGAAGAGAAGAAAAAAAGATTCTTACTCTCCCGGCGGAGAAATGGGGCTGCGTCCTGATCGGGCTACCATTGTCTATTGCAATAAGCTGCGGGAAGTCTATAAAAAGACGCCGATTATCATAGGGGGAATTGAAGCCAGTCTGCGCCGGCTGAGCCATTATGATTATTGGGATAATAAAGTTCGCCGTTCTATACTGTTGGATAGCGGTGCAGATCTTCTTCTGTACGGTATGGGAGAACATCAGATCATCGAAATGGCGGATGCTTTGGACAGCGGCATTCCTGTGGAGGAATTGACATTTTTGCGCGGCTCTGTTTACAAAACAAAAGATATTTCCAGAGCTTATGATTATATCATTCTGCCGAAATACAATGAAGTAAAACAGGATAAAATGAAGTATGCCGAAAGTTTTCTGATCCAGTATCAAAATACAGATGCTGTCATTGGCAAAACACTCATTGAAGAATATGACGAATGGACAGTGGTGCAAAATCCGCCTTCACCGCCGTTGCAGACACAGGAACTGGATAAAGTGTATGCTTTGCAATTTGAACGGACATACCATCCTATGTATGAGGAAAAAGGCGGTATTCCTGCCATTGAAGAAGTAAAATTCAGTTTGGTCAGCAATCGAGGATGCTTCGGCAATTGCAATTTCTGTGCTCTGGCGTTCCATCAGGGACGTGTTGTGACTGCAAGAAGCCATGATTCTCTTGTTGCCGAGGCAGAGAAAATCACAATGGATGAGAAATTCAAGGGGTATATCCACGACGTAGGCGGCCCTACAGCGAATTTTAGAAAGCCTGCCTGCAAAAAGCAATTAAAGTATGGTGCATGTCGGGACAAGCAGTGCTTATGGCCTACAAAATGTGAAAACCTTGAAGTAGATCATCGGGATTATGTGAAATTGCTGCGAAAAATCCGTGAGATTCCCCGGGTGAAAAAGGTGTTTATCCGTTCTGGTATCCGTTATGATTATCTGATTTATGATAAAGACGAAACCTTTTTCCGGGAGCTTTGCAAATATCATGTCAGTGGGCAGCTGAAAGTGGCGCCGGAGCATGTTTCCGATAAAGTTCTGGCGAAGATGGGAAAACCCGGTGGAGATGTCTATCAGAGGTTTGTAAAGAAATATCAGGAAATCAATCAGCGTTTGGGAATGGATCAGTATTTGGTGCCTTATCTTATGAGCAGTCATCCCGGCAGTGATCTTCAAGCAGCCATTGAGTTAGCGGAATATTTGCGTGATATTCATCATATGCCGGAACAGGTGCAGGACTTTTATCCCACACCGGGGACCCTTTCCACCGCAATGTATTATACCGGCATCGATCCACGCACAAAAGAAAAGGTTTATGTACCCAAAACACCCCATGAAAAAGCCATGCAGCGTGCGTTGATGCAGTATCGCCTGCCGCAGAATTATGATCTGGTTTATGAAGCATTGAAATTAGCTCATAGAGAAGATTTGATTGGATTTGATTCTCATTGCCTGATTAGGCCCAGACAAATGGGACAAAAGAAAATGGGAAACAAAGAAGGACAGAGAACCAGCAATGCAGGCGGCAGACCAATGGGTAGGAAAGAAGGAAAGGGAACAGCACCCAAAAAGAAAACCATCAGAAATATCCATAAAAAGAAAAGCTAAGAAACATTAGATTTTATTTCTTCGTAAGAATTGGGACAGCTGCATGTAGTTTTTGATTCCAATAAAAGAAAATAGCCGGAAGTACCTTTTTCAAGGGTTCCGGCTATTTTTGTTTTCTTGTGAAAAGTTTTGAAAGCAATTCCGTTTGTTTTGTCTGAACAAAATAGACCAGCTTTCTATTATTAAATGATTACATCATCCTGTGGCATCAAAAATAAATCATCGGGATTCTGGAGAAATACAGCAGCATCTGCTTCTTGGGTGTCCTGTTGTTTTGCAGGTGCTTCTACCTGCGTGTTTTCCTCTGTTTTTATCGTACCCGGTCCCGTTACAATTGCAATATAACTGATGAAGATGCAGATGACACCGACAATGACAGCAGCTACGAGAATTGGTTTCCAATTGGTTTTTTCTGATTCCTCAGATTCATCATAATCCTCGAAATCTTCAAAGTCATCATATTCTTCGTCATATTCTTCCTCAAAATCCTCATCATCTATGACATCTGATTCGATTGGTTCCGCTGTACTGTAAGAAAGTTCCTGCAAATCAGGTTCTGGAAGCGTAGTTTCTTCTGGAAGTGTGGTTTCTTCAGCAAGAGCAGTTTCTTCCATTGGCCAGTCAGCAAAAAATTCGGAAGGAAAAGGGGTTCCATCCACGGGACAGAAATTTTCTCTTTTCGAAATGATATGGCCGCAAGTAGGACACTTGGGGATTTTTTTCCCACATTGCTCACAGAAGTTTGCATGTGCAGAAATTTTATGATTACAGTAAGGGCAGTGCATAGTTTCTCTCCTTTATCATGTGCATCAGATTGGTGATGGTGTCATGCAGATGGTTTCTAAATTTTTATACAGAATGACCATAGTCGGATATTTGCTTTTGGTGCATTGCTTAAAAAAATATAAATA
>NZ_CAJMDQ010000059.1 GCF_905212195.1 uncultured Anaerotignum sp.
ATAATTTTAAATATATAAATGTATTGGGGGTTATTCATTTGGAAGTATGGAATTTCATTCAAAATCAAATTCTTGGCATGAAATGGCTAAATGTTATTATTGGTAATATACTGTCTAGATTGGGATTGGACTTGGAAAGCAGACTTGGTGGAAGTTTGCAGTTCTTCTTTTATGATGTAATCAAAATCTTCATTTTGCTTTCTGTATTGATTTTTGGCATTTCTTATATTCAAAGTTACTTTCCGCCGGAGCGGACAAAACAGATTTTGTCAAAATTTCGCGGAATATCAGCAAATATCTTCGCTGCACTGTTGGGAACCGTAACACCTTTTTGTTCCTGTTCATCCATTCCCCTTTTCATTGGATTTACAAGTGCAGGTTTGCCGGTAGGGATTACATTTTCTTTTTTGATTTCATCTCCACTGGTAGATCTTGGTTCTTTGATTTTGATTACCAGCATTTTCGGACTTCAAATTGCTGTGGCTTATGTCATTGTCGGATTGGTACTTGCGGTGCTGGGTGGCCTTCTGATTGAAAAAATGGGTATGGAAGCTTATGTGGAAGATTTTATCCGCTCTGCCCCTGCAATTGATTTAGAAGCCGAATCTTTGACACGAAGAGATCGAATTATATATGCCAAAGAGCAGCTGGTATCGACTATTCAGAAAGTAGCACCATATATTTTTGTTGGTGTAGGGATTGGGGCAGCCATTCACAATTTCATTCCAACAAGATACGTAGAAGCACTTCTGGGAGGCAGTCATTGGTACTCCGTCCCTCTTGCCACCCTGGTTGGTGTTCCTATGTATGCGGATATTTTTGGCGCAATACCCGTAGCAGAAAGTCTGTTTGCTAAGGGTGCTGGTCTTGGTACTGTTTTATCCTTTATGATGGCTGTAACAGCACTTTCTCTGCCCTCTCTGATTATGCTGAGAAAGGCAGTGAAACTTAAGCTGCTGTTTACATTTACCGTTATCGTTACGATAGGTATTATTTTTATTGGTTATTTATTTAATGCTTGTGCATTTATGTTTTAAATTAGAAAGGAGTTTTTAAAATGGGTTTATTTGGAAAGAAAAAAACAGAAAAAGCAGAAGTATCATCCTTGGTAAAAATCTTAGGAAGCGGCTGTGCAAAATGCAACACTTTGGAAGATAACACAGTAGAAGCCCTGAAGATGCTTGGCAAAGAAATGCCTGTAGAACATGTTACTGATTTCAGCAAAATCGCTGCATATGGCGTTATGACAACCCCTGCATTGGTGTATGACCAAAAGGTATTGATTGCTGGCAGAGTGGCAAAAGCAGAAGAAATTGCGGAATTGTTAAAGGAGGTTATGGCATGAGTTGTCCTAATGTTACTGAATGTGCTTGTCCTAAAACAACTTGCCCCAATCATGGAAAATGCTGTGATTGCGTGAAAAAACACAGAGATACAGATAGCCTTCCCTTCTGTCTTTTCCCGGATAATGGCGGAGACAAGAGCAATTACAACCACTATGTTGTATTGAAAAAACGCTTTGAAAAAGAGGCATAATATAGAACCACTGTCAGAAATCTGGCAGTGGTTTTTATTTTGTGCAATGATGTCACAAAAAAGAGCCAAAGGATAAATCCTTTGGCTCTCATAATATCTCTGTGAATCAGATAAGAAATTATTCGTTATCTACTTTGTACATGTGTTTGATCAGGTCCAGAGCTTTGTTGCTGTAACCCCATTCGTTGTCATACCATGCAACCAGTTTTACAAAGTGATCGTTCAGAGCGATACCAGCTTTTGCGTCGAAGATGGAAGTATGTGCATCGGACAGGAAGTCGGAAGATACAACGTCTTCATCTGTGTATTCCATGATACCTTTCATTTCGTTTTCGCAAGCATGTTTAACAGCTGCTTTGATTTCTTCGTATGTTGCGGGTTTTTCCAGACGGCATGTCAGGTCAACAACAGATACGTCGATTGTAGGTACACGGAAGGACATACCTGTCAGTTTGCCGTTCAGGTGAGGGATAACTTTACCTACAGCTTTTGCAGCACCTGTGCTGGAAGGGATGATGTTTGCAGAAGCAGCACGACCGCCTCTCCAGTCTTTCTTGGAAGGACCGTCAACTGTTTTCTGTGTAGCTGTTGTGGAATGAACTGTTGTCATCAGACCTTCTACTACACCGAAGTTATCGTCGATAACTTTTGTCAGAGGTGCCAGGCAGTTTGTTGTGCAGGATGCGTTGGAAACGATTGTCATATCTTTTGTATATGTTTCGTTGTTTACACCCATAACGAACATAGGAGCGTCTGCGGAAGGAGCGGAAATGATAACTTTTTTCGCGCCGCCGTTGAAGTGAGCAGATGCTTTATCCATTGTTGTGAACAGACCTGTGGATTCCAGTACGTATTCAGCACCAGCTTCTTTCCAAGGGATGTCTTTGGGGTCCATGCAGTTGAAAACTGTTACTTCATGACCTTCAACAACCAGTTTGCCGTCTTTTGCTTCCATTTTGCCGTTGAAACGACCGTGTGCGGAATCGTATTTCAGCATGTACATCATGTAATCCAGATCGATGAAAGGATCGTTTACTGCAACAACCTCTACATCGCCTCTTTCGATCGCAGCACGAAATACCAGACGACCAATACGACCAAATCCGTTAATACCAACTTTTACCATATTCAATTCCTCCTCTTTTTTCTTTTCAATGATGCGGCTGCGAATTTATCTCGGCAGTGCAACCGCCCACTCCCATAGTATACCACAAAATTTCGTTTCTACAAAGAAAATCTTTGCATTTTTTTGGAATTTTTTGCGTATTTTTTCTTGAATCTGCCTGTTTTCTCGGATTTTGCCCCAATATTGTATGCATTATACCTTTTGTTCCGAGAAAAGCGAGGTTTTTAGTATTCTTCGTTGGTGAACATATCAATAATAGACAAGGTTAACATGCCTGCTGCCACTGCCAAAGATACGGCGCTCAATACCAATTTTGCTACTTTCATATCCAATCCTTCCTTTCTGAAAAATCCGTTGCAATTTATTTGGAAATATTTTATCATGGATATCAATCGAAGTAAAATAGAATCCGAAAAAATAATGATTTTCTTACAAAATGAGGTGTTTTTATGATTTTTATTGGCGGTATCAACACGGCACAGAAAGCCCTTGACTTTATACAAACCATTATCTGTAAAAAGTGTGGTCGTTACGGCAGTATTTCCGTATTTATGACCTACACCTGTTTTACGTTCTTTTTTATTCCGATTTTCAAGTGGAATCGGCAGTATTTTGCTGTGTCCAGCTGCTGCAATACGGTATTTTCCATTCCAAAAGAAAAAGGCGAAGCCATTGCCAGAGGCGAATCTGTGACGTTGGAAGATGATGATTTGACCATTGTTGGATCTAATCCTTATCAGGATTGTCATTGTCCCGAATGTGGTTACTTACTGTCTGATGATTTTACATTTTGTCCGAAATGTGGTCGCAAAATAGATTGATAATAGAAAAGGATTTCCTCCAGTTTGGGGTGAAATCCTTTTCTATTAACCTCTTTGATTCCCGTATTTTTCTCGCATTTGCGATAACACACGTTTCTCAATTCTGGAAACCTGTACCTGTGATATGCCAAGGCGTGCAGCAATTTGGCTTTGAGTCAAATCTCCAAAATAACGCAGCATTAAAATCTGACGTTCTCTTTGGGGTAGCGTGTTTAAGGCTTCTTCCAGAAACAGTCGGTTTACTATTTCTTCTTCTTCCCCTTTCCCAAGTCTGTCTTCCAATTCCGTCTTTTTACCGTTTTCTCCTTCAAACAAAGAGGCAGATAGACTTTCCACATCTTTTGTTGCTTCCAATGCAGGCAAAAGTTCTTCTAATGTAATTCCGAGGCCGTCTGCCAGTTCCTGCAAAGTGATATCTCGCCCTAGGTCTTTTGTCATTTTTTCTCGCATTTGCGCCGCTTGTGCAGCGAGAGATTTGAGTGTACGGCTGACTTTCAGCATGCCGTCATCCCTGCAAAAACGGCGTATTTCTCCCATAATCATGGGAACAGCGTAGGTGGAGAATTTAACATCATAGGTAAAATCAAAATTGTCAATACACTTGAGCAGCCCAATGGCACCAATTTGGTACAAATCTTCTGGGTCATATCCACGTCCATGAAAGCGTTTTACAATGTTCCAAATCAATCCTGCATTTTCTCGAAGCAAAATTTCTTTTGCCTCCTGATTTCCTTTCTGAGCCTGACCAATGTATTCCCGTGTTCGATCCAAGGCTGTCACCTCATTCCGTTTTGAGGTTTTTTTCCATATATACTCTGGTACCGAAATGAGGAATGCTTTCTACACGCATTTTGTCCATAAAGGTTTCCATGATGGTGAATCCCATGCCGGAACGCTCCAGTTCAGGCTTTGATGTATACAGGGGTTCCATTGCCAGCGCAATGTTTGGGATACCAATGCCTCTGTCAGCCACTTCTATTTGCAGTCTATTTTCATCATATGCACAAAACAGCTCAACGGTTCCGCCTTTTCCTTCATATCCATGAATGATGGCATTCGTAACTGCTTCTGAAACAGCTGTTTTTACGTCTGTGATTTCTGCCAGCGTGGGATTGAGCTGGGCAAAAAATCCAGCTGCCACCAGTCTGGCAAAGGCTTCGTTTTCCGAAACAGCGTCAAAAAAAATCCGCATTTGATTTTTCATTTCTGATTTCCCCCTTTCAAATCCGCAAGAGCGGCTTCTTCTGTTTCAAAAAACGGAAAAAGTTTATCAAGGGCAGATAGACGAAAAATCTCTCTAACGCGATCACTGGGGCAAGCAACGGCAATTTTGCCGCCCAGACGCTGAACCAGTTTATACCGTCCAATGAGGACTCCGATGCCGGAGCTGTCCATAAAAGATACTTGTGCAAAACTGAAAAGAATGCTTCGGCTGTTGGTGTTTTCCAATGCCTGATCCACCTGCTGACGCAGCATTTCACAGGTATGATGATCTATATCACCGCAAATTTTTACCATCAAAATATGATCCAATGTTTTCCATGTTATCTCCATAATTTTCCTCCTCTCGATTTCCACTATACCTGATTTTGCCTTGCTTTTTTGATGTTTCGTCCTGCAAATTCTGCCATGTCCTCTCTTGTCCCTGCAAAAAAGGACAGATTCAAACATTCTCTGACAGGCACAGACAAAAGGGTAATCGCATAGAATAAATCAATCGCAAAAACGGGGGTGGCGATTTTGCTGCTGGCATTTTTTTGTCTGATGGGAGCATGTGCATGTGGTGGAAGCGGTTCTTTTCCGAAACCGCTTTCTTCTCAGGAGGAACAGAAAACGCTGGAGAATTATTTTCAAGGTACGGAACAAGAAAAAGCAGAGGCAAAAGAAAGATTGATTTTACACAATCTACGTTTGGTCGCACATATTGCAAAAAAATATACTACTTCTCCAAAAGATACAGAGGAAATGATTTCTATCGGAACAGTTGGGCTGATCAAAGCCATTCAGACTTTTAAACCAGAAAAGAAAAGCAAGCTCGCATCCTATGCATCCAGATGCATTGAAAATGAAATTCTGATGCATTTACGCGCTGTCAAGAAAACACAGAACGAAATTTCACTTTATGAACCTGTGGGGACAGATCGCGATGGAAATGAAATTGTTATGTTGGATATTATCAATACAGATGCACCTGATTTTGCCGCTGAATTGGATTTTGCCATTGAATCTCAAAAATTGATGGCCGCCATCGAACAGGTTTTGACGCCGCGGGAACGTTTTGTTGTATGCCTCAGATATGGTTTAGGCAAATATGATGCACTGACTCAGCAGGAAATAGCCAAAAAGCTTGGTATCTCCCGTTCGTATGTTTCCAGAATTGAAAAAAAGGCACTGCAGAAACTCTGCCGTGCCTTAGAGCATAAACAGGGCTAATGCCCTGATACATAAAGAAAAAAGCAGGCGATAAACACCTGCTTCTGTAAATCGTATGAAATTAGAAATGCTTCCCTTCTGCAATGATGCGCAGCTGATTTTTCAGCAATGCCACTTCATCTTCCGTAAAACACTTCAACACTTCTTCATTGACTTCATCTATGATTTTGGATATGGGTTCCTGCAATGCTTTTCCTTTCTCTGTAGGTACTACACGCACTTCCCGTCTGTCATCCCGATTGATTACGCGGTCAATGAGTCCTTTTTTCTGCATTCTGTCCAGCACACCAGAAATGGTGGAAGTTTCCAGACAAAGAATTTCAGAAATCTGCTTTGGTGTTGCGAATTCGCGCTGCCAAAGACAACTCAGCACCCCATACTGAGAAGGTGTTACATCATATTCCGATAACTTTCCGTTCAGATACTGAAACACAGAATGCTGTGCAGTTGTGAGCAAGTAGTTAATACATTGTGTTAATTCCATAAGCCCTATCCTTTTCCTTTACTAAATTGTTACACTTATTAGCATAAATGGAAATCCATTGAAAATCAAGTTTTTTTATTTCGTATCCGAAAGAAATTTACGCATCATGTCAAAAGGCTGTACTGGCTGGGAGAATTTCACCCGCAGTTTTTCCTGAGGATGCGGCGCAGATTCAACAGATTCGCCAGCTTCGTTATAAATTTCTGTTACGGTCATAGAGAAAGAAGGGCCTTTTGCAGGCATAACTTCAATTTCTTCGCCTACAGAGAATTTATTGCGCTGTTCAATCCATGCATAGCCTTCTGCATCGCTTGCTTCCTGTACCACGCCAATGAAGTCATAAGGGCGGATATAGGAATTGTTGGTATAAACCTGCTGGTTGCCGTCGGGTCTGCCATAGTAGAATGCAGTTGTATAATCGCGATGGCTTGCTTTGGATACTTCATCCAGATAGTATTCGCGTTTCTGTTCATATTTTGCTGGATCTTCAAAGTAATCATCGATCGCCTGACGATATGCTTTGATAACGGTACCAACATAGAAAGGTGTTTTCATTCTGCCTTCGATTTTCAGGCTGACAACGCCTGCATCAATCAGATCGGGAATATGGTCGATCATGCAAAGGTCTTTGGAGTTATAGATATATGTGCCTCTTTCGTTTTCTTCAATGGGCATATATTCGCCGGGACGTGTTTCTTCCACCAGATGGTATTTCCAACGGCAGGGATGGGCACAAGCACCCTTATTGGCGTCACGACCGCTAAGATAATTGCTCAGCAGGCATCTGCCGGAATAGGAAATGCACATAGCGCCATGAACAAAGGCTTCAATTTCCATATCCGCAGGAATTTTTTCGCGGATTTCACGAATTTCACGGAGAGAAAGTTCTCTGGCAACAACCACACGTCTTGCTCCCAGCTGATACCACATACGAGCACTCAGGTAGTTTGTGTTGTTTGCCTGTGTAGAAACATGGATTTCCAAATCAGGTGCCGCTTCTCTTGCTACAGCAAATACACCCAAATCAGAAATCAGTACAGCGTCTGCACCCAGTTCGTAGATTTCTTTGAAGTAGTCAGCCATGCCTTCAAAATCCGCATTGTGAGCAAAGATATTAGCTGTCACATATACTTTTGCTCCATGTTCGTGAGCAAAGCGGATACCTTCCGCCATAGCTTCTTTATCGAAATTTTTCGCTTTTGCACGCAGGCTGTATGCTTCGCCGCCAATATAAACAGCATCGGCGCCATACAGTACCGCAATTTTTAATTTTTCCAGATCGCCGGCAGGTGCCAGCAATTCCGGTTTGATTTTATTCTGCATCATTTTGTTCTCCTTCTAGTGTTACAGGAATTTCTTTTTTCTTATAGCAAAGTGCCATGCCGTCCCCAATGGGAATGATGGAAGTTTCTAATGCGTCATTATGTGTAATATCCCACAGGAAGTTCCGCAGGCGTTTGTGGATGGTTCTCTGTCGTCTAGGCACGCTGAAACGGGTCTGCGCAATGGTGCCGCCCTGCAGAACGTCATCTACGATAAGCAGACCACCAACAGGAAGCAGACGCAGGCAGTGCGGTAGGAAATTGCCATACTGTCCTTTTGCCGCATCCAGGAAAATCACATCATAAGGGCCTTCCAGCGTGGGCAGGATATTTGCCGCGTCACCTTCTAAAATTTTGATTTTGTCTTCCAGTCCCATTCGTTTGATGTTTACTCTCGCGTCTTTCAGCATCACTTCAAACCGGTCAATGGTTGTTACGGTACCATCTTCTGGCAGGTAGCGGCACATAAGTCCCGCAGAAAATCCCACAGCAGTACCGATTTCCAAAATATGTTTTGGCTTCTGCATAGTCAAAAGCACACTTAAAAGTCTTGCTGTTTCCAGAGGAATGATGGGCACTTCTGCCGCAATGGCTTCCCGCTGGATTTCACCCAGAACACCATCATACATGGGCTGTACCGTACGCAGATAGGCGTTCATGGTATCGTCTGTTACATAATTCATTCTTTGTTCGCTCCTCAAAATTACTGTGCCAGGCTTGCCTGGTATTTTTCTTTGGCAGCCAGGAATTCTTCATTGGTCTTGCAGAATACATGGTTGCTCTTACCAGCTGCCTCTACTACATAATACAAATAGTCATTATCTTCCGGATACAAAGCTGCTTTAAAGGATGCTTCCCCAGGGTTGGAGATAGGCCCCAAAGGCAGACCTTTGTTCAGTCGGGTATTATAAGGAGAATCTGTCTGCAAATCTTCCTGTGTCAATTCGCCGCCTGTTTTACCAACGGCATACAGAACAGTCGCGTCAATACCCAAAGACATATCCTGTTCCAAACGATTATAGATAACGCCTGCAGCTCTTGCGCGTTCTTCATCCAGTGTGATTTCTTTTTCAATCATAGATGCAATGGTAACAATTTCATCCAATGTATGCCCACTTGCTGCAACAGCATCCTGATATTCCTGTGTATACATCTGTTCAAAGCGATCCAACATCATGGAAATGATTTCATGAGCGGTCATATTTTCTGTTAGGAAATAAGTATCCGGGAAAAGATAACCTTCCAGACGGTATTCACGATCAGGCAGATCCTTCAGGAAACTGTGAGGGAATGTACCTGTATTAGCTTCGTTGATAAATTCTTCTGCCGTGCAAATTCCTGTTTCAGCCACACGATCCGCAATCTGTTTTACTGTGTATCCTTCTGGAATAGTCAGTTTGTTTTTGGTGCTGACTTCCCCGGACTGCAGAAGTGCCATAATCTGTGTGGGTGTCATACCTGTATCCACATCATAAGTACCCATCTGATAAGTACCGTCATAGCCGTTGATTTTACTGCTTAAGCGGAAAGTAAAGGTATTGGAGATCAATCCCTGTTCTTTCAGAATATTCGCAATATCAGATGTGGTAGAGCCGGAAGGAATGGTAACGGAAACGGTTTCACCAGTGAGATTTTCTGTGCTGCCATCCATCATCATGATGCTTTTCATGAACTGGAAAGAACAGAAGCCGATAATAAAGGCAACTACAAGAACGATAAAGCCTTTGAAACCTTTTGTCATTTTCCGCTTATGTTTTTTCTGTTTGGAACGGTCTGACATGGTTCGGCTGCTGGGTTCACGATATACCGTTTCTCTATGCGCATTTTCTCTGCGTGCAGTATCCCGTCGTGTTGTTTCTTTACGGGCAGTTTCTCTGCGTTCCCTTGCAGGTTCACTTTTCCGGTACATGGCAGTTTCCTGAAGCTCCCTTTCGATTCGGCTGTTCCATTCATCTTCTCTGGAAGCTCTGCGTGGAACATATGTGTTTTCAAATTCCGCATCTCTTTTGGGTACTTTGGTAATGCCTGTTTCCTCCGTAATCAGAGGCTCTGCCGGTTTTTCTTCTTTCACTTTTGCTTTTTCCCGTGGTACAACAGTGCGGGAAGAGTGCTGTCCATAATAGGCAGTATTGCTTCTGTCCCTCCGGGGAAAATAAGTGGTAGAAAATTCTTCTTCCATATCTCTTTGCATCGAACGTCGCTGTTCAGGTGTCCGGCTTTGCTGCTGGCTAGCCTGTTCATCGCTTCGATTGCTGTGTTCATCCATATCTAGCTTCCTCCTTCGATTTCTCAATCTTATTTATTATACCTTTTTCCTGCATTTCCGACAACCTTTTCTTTGCTGTTGCATCATATTTAAAAAAATCCTAAAAAATCTTGTAGATTTTCAAAGAAACTTGCAGAAAATTCCATACCTGATATAATGAAATACAGACTAAAAGCAGAGGTGTGTAACATGAATTATAAGGAATCAATCAAATATTTGGAAGAGGAAGTGGGATTTGCATCTGTCCCCGGATTATCCCGTATTCAGGCTTTGCTGAAAAGACTTGGTAATCCTGAAAAAAAACTGCGCTGCATTCATGTAGCTGGAACCAATGGCAAAGGTTCCGCTGTGGCAATGCTTTCTTCTGTACTGCGCGAAAGCGGCTGTAAAACAGCTTCCTACACTTCACCACATCTGCATCGTTATAACGAACGGTTTGTTATCAATGGTCAGGAAATTTCTGATGAACAGTTTGCTGCAGAAATCACGCTGATGCGTCATCATTGTGAGGCAATGGCAGCAAATGGAGAAGATGTACCCACACTTTTTGAAATTGTAACAGCAGCTGCTTTTCATTATTTTGCTGAAGAAAAAGTTGATATTGCTGTTATGGAAGTTGGTCTGGGCGGTACATATGATGCAACCAATGTCATTGAAGCACCTCTTTTGAGTCTGATTATGTCCATCAGTATGGACCATATGGATTATCTCGGAAATACACTTTCTGATATTGCCCGTGAAAAATGCGGAATCATCAAGAAAAATTGCCCTGTGGTGTTGTATTCTCAGGAAAAAATAGTATATAATATGGCTAAAAAGAAATGGCACAAGCCCTTTCCGCACCTTTTTACTGCGAAACTGAAAATCAGATTTCCGTTCATAAACAGGATTTTGACGGAACGATTTTTTCCGTAAAAAATCATCTTATTGATTATCAAGAATTGACACTGCCCCTTCCGGGCGATTACCAGATTGCCAATTGTATAACCGTATTGAATGCCTGTGCGATTTTGCAGCAGCTTGGTCTGCCGCTGACAGAAGAAACCATTCGCAGAGGAATTTTGCATGCTTTCTGGCATGGACGTATGGAAGTTTTAAAACAACATCCCCTTGTGCTTTTGGATGGCGCCCATAATGCAGATGGCATTGCAAAACTGGCACAATCTCTCCCGCATTATGTGAATGGGAGAAAAATCACGCTGGTACTTGGCGTACTGGGTGATAAAGAATATCCTTTAATGCTGTCAGAAATTTTCCCACTGATTCATCAGGCTGTTTTGACAGAGCCTTTGAGCGAAAGAAAACTGGATTTGGAATCTTTGGCGAAAGCAACTGCACATTTCCATAAACCGGTGATATTGGAAAAGGAAATTCCACGGGCTTTTGACCGCGCTTTGGAAATTACAGATGAAAACGACATGATACTGTGCTGCGGTTCTTTATACATGATTGGCGAAATTCGAGAATATATACTTTCATTGTGATTGGAGGAATATATAAATGTTGAACTTTAAAGAAGAATTGAAAAAATACCAGCCCTTGATGGAACTGGATGATATACAAAGTGCCCTGCAGCCTTCTCAGATGCAGGATTTGCTGGATATTTTACAGCATATTGCGAAAGAAAACAAATCACAGGATACCTCTGCCAGCCAGGCTGAGGAAGCGTAAAGGAGTCGATGGATATGAAATGCCCTAACTGCGGCAATATTGTTCCAAATGGCTTTCTCTGCCCTTCCTGCGGTGTAGATACATATATCTTTAAAAAAGCACGCAATGCCTCCATTCGCCTGTATAATGACGGTTTGGAAGCGGCTTTGGCCCAGGATCTTTCTGCGGCAGCTACCTTGTTGGAACAGAGTATTTTATTTGATAAAAACAACTATCAGGCGCGTAACCTCCTTGGATTGGTTTATGCGGAAACTGGACGGATGGCAGATGCTTTGAAGCATTGGATTGTCAGCAATTCTTTGGTCAGCGAAAATAACCCTGCTGCCGGATATATTGAATATTTGCAGAAACATGCCAGAGAGATGGATCAATATAATGATGCTGTGCGTTTGTATAATCAGGCGCTGCATTATCTCCATCAGGGAAGCGATGATCTGGCCATTATTCAGTTGAAAAAGAGTCTGGACTTGAGCCCCGGTTTTATTGATGCCAATAACCTGATGACTTTGTGTTGTCTGATGGAACATAACGAAAAACGTGCGCAGCATTTTATAGATGCGGTATTGCGTAAAGATGTGAATAACCCCACTGCCCTTCGCTATAGTCAGGAACTGGGCAAAGAACGCAAGGGGTCTGTTGGCAAGCAGAAAAAACGTGCGGCTGGTGCGGAAGTTGCACAGGGAATCTCTGTGAAAAAAACAGACAGCGCTCCCCCTATGCCACGTTATAAACGTTCTGAAAAGAAAAAAATCGGTGCATTGGAACACCGTGATCTGATTGCTTTTGGTGTTGGTATTGTAGCAACAGCCCTTGTTTTGCTTGTGCTGGTATTACCCGCAATCAATGAAAATAAGGATAAAACCATCGAAACATTGCAGGCACAGGTAGAAAGCTATCAGGGCGAAACCAATATGACACCTGAAGAAGTACTGGCAATGCGTGAAAAAGTAACCACACTGGAAGCAGAAAATAAACAGCTTCGCAGCGAGGAAACAAAACAGGCAAATCTGGAATTACTGGAAACAGCAGTTTCTCAGCTGAATGATAAGCAATTTGAAGAATGTGTTGCTACATTAGACAGCATTGAAACAGTTGGATTTAGTGATGAAGATTTGCAGAAATACGAATCTGTGAAAACAGAAGCTTATCCGCAGGCTGCAAATTCCTTATATACAAAAGGGAAAAGCGAATTTTTGAGCAATAATTTCACAGATGCAAAGCCTTATCTGGAAAAGTGCTTGAACTATACAACATCGGAAAACTTTGTTGATGACGCCTATTACTATTTAGCCAAAATCGCAGAAGAAGAAAAGGATACTGCTAAGGCTAAAGAATATTATGAAAAGATCAAATCCACATATCCAGATTCTAATCAGATTGAAAATGTAAATTTGGCACTGGAAAATCTGAATAGCGCATCTTAATTGGAAAATTAAAGAGGTCATTCCATCATTTTTGAATATGGAATGACCTTTTTCTATACTATGAATATTATACTTCACATTGTTCTGCTAGTTTTCGATCACTTGCTTGCATCACTAGTTTCAACAAAATTGGTGTGATCAGTGTTGTTACGATAACAACAAGGACAATGGCAGGGAAAAGCGAATCGGATATCAGTCCAGCCTGCTCCCCTTTCTGTGCAACAATCAACGCAACTTCCCCTCTGGAAATCATCCCTACCCCAATGGTTAAGGAATCCATATTGGAGAATCCGCATATCTTTGCGCCAAATCCGCAGCCAATGATTTTTGAAAGTATGGCAACCAGCAAAAGTGCAATGGTGAAGAGAATCAGTTCCGTCGACATGTCTGTTACAACTGTTTTGATCCCCATGCTTGCAAAGAAGATTGGCGTGAAAAACATGTAGGACGTTATATTGATTTTTGATGCAATGTAAGATTTTGTTTCTGTAACGTTACACAGAATCAATCCTGCAAAATATGCTCCAGTAATATCTGCAACGCCAAAGAATACTTCTGAAATATATGCCATCAAAAGACAGAAAGAAACTGCATAAATGGCAACTCTTCTTTTGGTACCATAGACGATTTCCAATTTTCGGAACAAACGGAATACGAAAAATCCGCAAACGCCGATAAAAACAAAGAATAAAACGATTTTTATCAATACGACCCAGATTTTAACGTCAGGCACTGTAAAGCTGGTGATGACTGTTAAAGCGATAATCCCCAAGATATCGTCAATGATGGCTGCACCAAGAATAGAAGCCCCGACTCTTCCGCGCAATTTTCCCATCTCCCGCAGTGTTTCGACTGTAATACTTACAGATGTGGCTGTTAAAACAGTGCCGATAAAAGCGCTTTCTAAGAATAAAACAGAATCGGGTCTTTCTCCATGGAAGAACAGATAGTATGTCAAAAATCCGCTTCCAAGGGGAATCAAAACACCAACGAAGGCAATGATAATGGAAGATTTGCCTGTTGCTTTCAAGTCTTCCAAATCGGTGTCAAGCCCAGCTAGGAACATTAGAAAGATGACGCCAATTTCTGCTGATTTCTCAAGGAAATCTGTTTCGTGTAAGATGTTCAGACAGCTTGGACCTAAAAGTACACCGACCAAAAGTGCGCCTACAACTTGCGGCATATTTACTTTTTGCGAAAGTAAACTAAATATTTTGGTAGATAGCAAAATAACCGCAACAAACAGCAAAAAATCATAAGACTCCATTAAAATTCCCTCCTTTTTTCATATAACTGGATTTTTCAATATCATGCACCAAAAAACTTGATTTTTAAAGGGGATTTCAGTAATCTTAACTGTTTTTTTACGCTTATCAGACAAATCTCGTTGTTTCTTGTCAAAATTTTTATTTTTAAATGGTCTTTCATTGACTAAATATACAGTAAGCTGTACAATAATTATGGTCCTTAGCATATGATTCAGAAAGGAAGGATATGATGGATTATGAGAATGCACACCAATTGGGACGTTTGATTTTAAAATTGGCAAATACCCTTATCAAAAATAGAAACCGTCATTTGGAAGCTCTTGGTTTGACAACCAGTCAGGCTGATAGCCTTCAATACTTTCTGGCAAATCCGGAAAGCACAGTAACAGATTTAAAGGATTATTTGGAAATTACCCATCAGACTGCCAGAGGATTGGCACAGAGAATTGAGGAAAAGGGACTGGTTACCCTTTCGACATCCACGGTAGATGGGCGGTGCCGCAGCATTACTCCCACAGAAAATGGAAGAGAGTTAGGGGTAAAAATGGCAAATAATCGAGAAAAGACCGTTTTAAGACTACTGTCTGGTATGACGGAGGAAGAACAGGAAACATTCTACCGCCTGCTGAAAATGGCTTATGAAAATATCAAAAATGAAGAAAAGGAGATGCTGTCATGAATGCTGCAAATCGCACTGCTATTTTTGAAACACTGCCCGTTCATCAGGCTGTGTGCAAACAAATCATTCCTGCCATTGTCAGCCAGATGATTGCCCTTATTTATAATTTGGCAGATACTTATTTTGTAGGAATGCTTAATGATCCACATCAGACGGCTGCCATTACCATTGCAGCTCCGTCTTTCGTTATGCTTACTGCAATTTCAAATTTGTTTGGTGTGGGCGGGGCTAGTGCCATTGCCAGAGCTTTAGGCAAAAAACAAACATTGCGTGCTAAGCAGATTGCATCCGTTTCCTTTTGGGGCGGATTGATTTGCGCCTGCCTGTTTTCACTGGCATTTTTCCTTTTGGCTCGTCCCATACTGTTTCTTTGCGGTGCAACGGAAGAAACTTATGGGCTGACTATGGGTTATGCGAAATATGTAGTTATTTTAGGCGGTCCATTTACAGTCATGAATACCCTTCTTGCCAATTTGATTCGTTCAGAAGGCAGTGCAGGATTGGCATCCTTTGGTGTTTCTTTGGGTGGGATTATCAATATCATTTTAGACCCACTCTTTGTATTGCCACAGTTTATTGGGCTAGGTGCTGTCGGTGCAGGTATGGCAACAGCTCTTTCCAACGTTCTGGCAACGGTATTTTTCCTGATTTCTTTGTATCGCATGAGAAAGAACTCTGTGATTCATATTGATCCGAAATACTTGCGATATGCGAAATTACATTTGAAAAGTATTTTATCTGTTGGATTTCCATCTGCAGTGCAATATGCTTTGACAGTGGTGGCCATTGCAGCACAGGCAAAATTTGTATCGAAATACGCAACAGAAGCAGTTGCAGCGTTAGGAATTGTTAAAAAGCTTGACCAATTGCCCCTCTATTTTTCTATCGGCGTGTCCAGTGGACTGCTTCCCTTGCTGGCATACAATTATGCTTCTGGCAACCAAACCAGAAGACGGAAGTCTTTTCGCTTTGGCTGCATGATTTCCCTTTCTTTTTCTCTGCTTTGCCTGGTTTGCTATGAATTGTTTGCACCACAGCTTTCCGCTTTGTTTATTGAGGATGCAACAACTATTTCATACAGCGCTGGATTTTTGCGGAGAATGGTTACAGCAATGCCTATGATGTCACTGTGCTATCCAATGATTATCCAGTTCCAGGCCATGGGAAAAGTCAAAGAATCTCTTATTACTTCTGTACTGCGGAAGGGTGTTTTGGATATCCCTTTGCTCTTTCTTATGGACCGGTTGATGCCCCTTTATGGGTGTATGTGGGTACAGCCCATTGTGGACTCCATCTCCTTAATCGTGGCTGGGACATTGTATTTCCGCTTAAAACGAAAAGAAGGCATGAATGTAAATTAAATTGGAATATAAAACAAACGAAAAGCTCATAAAGCTGCGTTCCATTAAAAACAGCGTCAGTTTTTTTGATAAAAATTCCTCGTACAATTGAGGGAAACAAAAATAGCCAAAATCCTTTTCAACTAAGGACTTTGGCTATTTTTATGAAGATGTTGTGAGCAGTTTTTCTTTATAAGAAAATTCCCATGCCTTCATATATTGAGATGACTCAATTATGATAGCATAGGATGGAATAAAAATCAAGCCTTTTTTGTAAAAATCTTCAAAAAATCTTTCCAGGGCTGGCCGGGACGCCTCTGCCGGAGGGGCGGGAAAGCAGGCGAAGGCTGGGAGTTAAAAGGTTATCGTTGCCCCTTTTTTATAGGTGTGCTATAATAAGATGATTACAATAGGAAAGGTATCGCAGAATGAGAGTATTGGGCATCGACCCGGGCTACGCCATCGTGGGATGGGGCGTGGTGGATTACGCGGGAAACCGCTTTGCACCGGTGGATTTTGGCGCGGTGTGTACCGACGCCGGCGTGCCGTTCGAGCGGCGGCTGGACGAAGTGTATGCGGGTGTCAAGGACGTCATCGAGCGGACGCAGCCGGAGGTGCTGGCGATTGAAAAGCTGTTCTACCAGCACAACCAGACCACCGTCATCGGCGTGGCCGAGGCGCGCGGCGTCATCCTGCTGGCGGCGGCGCAGGCGGGCCTGCCCATCTACGAGTACACCCCGATGCAGGTCAAGCAGGCCGTCACC
>NZ_CAJMDQ010000060.1 GCF_905212195.1 uncultured Anaerotignum sp.
TACGAAGAAGGCAACGAATCCCGCCTGAGCGACAAAAAGAAAATCATCGTACTGGGTTCCGGCCCTATCCGTATCGGTCAGGGTGTCGAATTCGACTACTCCACAGTACATGCTGTAACAACCATCAAACAGTATGGTTATGAATCCATCATCATCAACAACAACCCCGAAACTGTATCCACAGACTACACAACCAGCGACAAGCTGTACTTCGAACCCCTGACAACAGAAGACGTTATGAACATCGTAGAACTGGAACAGCCTCTGGGCGTTATCGCTTCCCTGGGCGGTCAGACAGCTATCAACCTGGCACAGCCTCTGATGGAACGCGGTGTAAAAATCATCGGTACAGACGTTGCTGCTATCGAAAGAGCAGAAAACAGAGATTCCTTTGAAAAAATCATGGAAGAACTGCACATCCCTCAGCCTAAGGGTCAGGCAGTTACAAACATCGAAGACGGTGTAAAAGCAGCAGAAGAAATCGGCTATCCCGTACTGGTTCGCCCCAGCTACGTTCTGGGCGGTCGTGCAATGCAGATCGTTGCCAACGAAGAATCCCTGCGCACATACCTGAAACCAGCCGTTAAAATCAACGAAGACCAGCCCGTACTGGTTGACAAATATATCGAAGGCAAAGAACTGGAAGTAGACGCTGTATGCGACGGTTACGACGTATTCGTTCCCGGTATCATGGAACACGTAGAAAGAACCGGCGTACACTCCGGTGACTCCATCAGCGTATACCCTACATTCAGCGTATCCGCAAAAGCAAAAGGCACCATTCTGGAATACACCAAGAAACTGGGTCTGGGCATCGGTATCCGCGGTCTGTTCAACATCCAGTTCATCGTGGACAAAAACGACGATGTATACGTAATCGAAGTGAACCCTCGTTCCTCCAGAACAGTACCTTTCCTGTCCAAAGCAACAGGTTACTCTCTGGCAGACATCGCTACACTGGTAATCCTGGGCAAGACTCTGAAAGAACAGGGCATCTTCGGCATCTACCCCGACGAAAAGAACAGATGGTATGTAAAAGTTCCCGCATTCTCCTTCTCCAAACTGCACGGTATGGACACTTACCTGTCCCCCGAAATGAAATCCACAGGGGAAGCAATCGGTTACGACAACAAACTGAACCGCGCGCTGTATAAAGCTCTGCAGGCTTCCGGCATGAACATCCTGAACTATGGTACCGTATTTGCTACCATCGCAGACAAAGATAAAGAAGAAGCACTGCCTCTGATCCGTCGTTTCTACGAACTGGGCTTCAACATCGAAGCAACAAAAGGCACAGCTGACTTCCTGAAAGAACATGGCATCCGTACAAGAGTAAGAGCAAAAATCAGCGACGGCAGCGATGAAATCATCGAATCCATCCGTCACGGCTATGTAAGCTATGTCATCAACACCAGAGACATCAACGACATGCAGAACAGCGATGGCTGGGAAATCCGTCAGTGCGCTGTAGAAAACAACGTAACCATGTTCACAGCACTGGATACTGTTCGTGTTCTGCTGGATGTTCTGGAAGAAACAACACTTTGCATCTCTACCATCGACGCATAATCTAGGAGGTACGTCGTGAAGCAGTCTATCTTTACTGTAAAAAGCAATCAGCATCTGACCGACACAGTATTGAAAATGGTTTTGGCAGGGGATACCTCTGCCATCACCGCTTCCGGTCAGTTCGTGAATATCAAACTGGACGGTTTTTTCCTGCGTCGTCCCATTTCCGTATGTGACTACAACGAAAAAACTCTGACCATCCTTTACAAAGTGGTGGGCAAAGGCACACAGTACCTTTCCACACTGGCAGCCGGCAAACAGCTGGACATCCTGACAGGTCTTGGCAACGGCTATGACACCAGCAAAAGCGGTATGCGTCCCCTGCTTATCGGCGGCGGCGTAGGGGTTCCTCCCATGTACCGTCTGGCAAAAAATCTGCTGGAAGAAGGCAAAAAACCCGAAGTGATTCTGGGCTTCAACACCAAAGCAGAAGCCTTCTATATCGACGAATTCCGTGCTCTTGGCGTACCCGTTCATGTAGCAACAGCAGACGGCTCTCTGGGCACAAAAGGTTTTGTCACAGACGTTGTAAAAACACTGAAAGACTACACTTATTTCTACACCTGCGGTCCCGAACCCATGCTGAAAGCTCTTTCCGATGTGACAGAAACCAGCGGCCAGCTCAGCTTTGAAGAACGCATGGGCTGCGGCTTCGGCGCATGCATGGGATGCAGCTGTGAAACAAAATACGGCAACAAACGTATCTGCAAAGACGGCCCTGTACTGGAAAAGGAGGAAATCAAGTGGTAAACACAAAAGTAACACTCAGCGGCATTACGCTGGATAACCCCGTGATTCCCGCCAGCGGTACTTTCGGCTATGGCTACGAATTTGCGGAACTGTATGATATCAACATTCTGGGTTCCTTCTCTTTCAAAGGAACAACCAGAGAACCCCGTTTCGGCAACCCTACACCCCGTATTGCGGAATGCACCGCAGGGCTTATCAACTCCGTAGGGCTCCAGAACCCCGGCATTGACAAAGTTATTTCCGAAGAACTGCCTAAAATGCGCAAGTGCTTCCATAAGCCTGTCATTGCCAACATCAGCGGTTTTTCCGTTGATGAATACGCTTACTGCTGCGAACGCATCGACAAAGAAGATCAGGTTGGCATCATCGAAGTCAATGTCAGCTGCCCTAACGTACATCACGGCGGCATGGCATTCGGCACCAGCCCTGAAGCAGCGGCAGAAGTGACAAGAGCCGTAAAGGCAGTAACCACAAAACCCGTTTACATCAAACTGAGCCCCAATGTAACAGACATTGCGGCTGTTGCAAAAGCATGTGAAGAAGCAGGCGCAGACGGCATCAGCCTCATCAACACCATGATGGGCATGCGCATTGACCTGAAAACAAAACGCCCTGTTATCGCTAACAAAATGGGCGGTTTCTCCGGCAGCGCCATCTTCCCTGTGGCTGTTCGCATGGTATATCAGGTAGCGGAAGCTGTAAACATCCCCGTCATCGGTATGGGCGGTGTTTCCTCCGCAGAAGACGTCATCGAAATGATGCTGGCAGGCGCTACTGCTGTACAGGTAGGCGCAGCCAATCTGGTAGACCCCTTCGCATGCAAAAACATCATCGAAGACCTGCCCCGCGTTATGGAGCAGTATGGTATCAAAGATCTGAATGAAATCATTGGAGGTGCTCACAAATGAACAGAGATGTCATCATCGCTTGTGACTTCAACAGCAAAGAAGACCTGTATGCCTTTCTGGATCGCTTCACAGAAGAAAAACCCTTCCTGAAAATCGGTATGGAACTGTTCTATGCAGAAGGTCCCGAAATCGTAAGAGAAATCAAGGCAAGAGGCCATAAAATCTTCTTGGATCTGAAGCTGCACGATATTCCCAACACTGTAAAGAAAGCTATGGCAGTCCTGTCCCGTCTGGATGTTGACATGTGCAACGTACATGCCGGCGGCACCATCGCTATGATGGAAGCAGGTCTGGAAGGTCTGACACGCCCCGACGGCACACGTCCCCTGCTCATTGCTGTAACACAGCTCACATCCACCAGCGAAGAACGTATGCAGAACGATCTGCTCATTGACAAACCTCTGGATGAAGTTGTTATGCACTATGCAGCAAACGCAAAAATCGCAGGTCTGGACGGCGTTGTTTGCTCCCCTCTGGAAGCAGGCAAAGTAAAAGATGTCTGCGGCAAAGACTTTTTGACAGTAACCCCCGGCGTACGTTTTGCCGATGGGGATAAAGGGGATCAGGTAAGAATTACCACCCCTGCAAAAGCAAGAGAAATCGGTTCTGACTACATCGTTGTAGGCAGACCTATCACACAGGCAGAGGACCCCGTCGCTGCTTATAGAAGATGTGTTTCTGAATTTTTAGGAGGCGAAAAGTAATATGACAAACATGAAAAAACAGATTGCAAAAGACCTGTTATCCATCGGCGCTGTTTTCCTGCGTCCCGAAGAACCTTTCACATGGGCAAGCGGCATCAAAAGCCCCATTTACTGCGATAACCGTCTGACACTGACAGCACCTGAAGTGCGTACTCGCGTAGAAAACGCACTGGCAGAAACCATCAAAGCAGAATATCCCGACTGTGAAGTCCTGATGGGCACAAGCACAGCAGGTATCGCTCACGCTGCCATCGTTGGTCACATCATGGGCCTGCCTATGGGTTATGTACGTTCCGGCCACAAAGACCACGGCAGACACAACCAGATCGAAGGCAAACTGGAAAAAGGCCAGAAAGTTGTTGTTGTGGAAGACCTGATCTCCACAGCAGGCAGTGCCATCGAAGTTGTAAACGTACTGCGTGAAGCAGGCGCTGACGTACTGGGTATCGTAAGCATCTTCACTTACGGCATGCAGAAAGGTCTGGATCGTCTGGCAGAAGCAAATGTAAAAAATGTCAGCCTGTCCAACTTCGACGCTGTTGCTGAAGTAGCTGCTGAAGAAGGCTACATCAAAGAATCCGACATCGCGAGACTGATCGCATTCCGCAACAATCCCAGTGATGAAAGCTGGAGGACTGATGTGAAATGAGAAATCTGATCGATATTACTGACCTGACTGTACAGGAAATCGACGAACTGATTGCCACCGCATGTGACATCATCGCCAATCCCGATAAATACTGCGACGCATGCCGCAGAAAAAAACTGGCTACCCTCTTTTTTGAACCCTCAACCAGAACCCGCCTGAGCTTTGAAGCGGCTATGCTGGAACTGGGCGGCAGTGTGCTGGGCTTTTCCGAAGCAAACAGCAGCTCTGCATCCAAAGGGGAAAGCGTTGCGGATACCGTACGTGTGGTAGGCTGCTATGCAGATATCATCGCTATGCGTCATCCCAAAGAAGGGGCACCTATGGTTGCTTCCATGCACTCTCCCGTGCCCATCATCAATGCCGGTGACGGCGGCCATAACCACCCTACACAGACATTGACTGACCTGCTGACCATTCACAGAGAAAAAGGTCATTTTGATAACCTGACTGTTGGTCTGTGCGGCGACCTGAAATTCGGCCGTACCGTACATTCCCTGATTCATGCCCTGTCCCGTTACACAGGCATCCACTTCGTGCTGATTTCTCCCGAAGAACTGAGCCTGCCTTCTTACATCATTCACGATGTACTGGAGAAAAAAGGCATGTCCTACGAAGAAACACAGGATCTGGAAGCAGTTATGCCCAAACTGGACATCCTGTACATGACAAGAGTACAGCGGGAACGTTTCTTCAACGAAGCGGACTACATTCGTCTGAAAGACAGCTATATCCTGACACTGGACAAGCTGAAAAACGCAAAAGAGGATCTTTGCATCCTGCATCCCCTGCCCCGTGTCAACGAAATCGCTACCAGTGTGGATAACGACAGCCGCGCATGCTACTTCAAACAGGCACACAACGGCAAATATATCCGTATGGCACTGATTCTGAAATTACTGGGGGTGGAAGTGTAATGCATATTGATGAAATCCAAAACGGTATTGTCATTGACCATATCAAAGCCGGCAAAGGCATGGAACTGTATCATTTCCTGCATCTGGATGAACTGGACTGCTCCGTTGCCATCCTGCGCAATGTTAACAGCCAGAAAATGGGCAAGAAAGACATCATCAAGATTGACAGCGTGCTGAACATGGATCTGGGCGTACTGGGCTACATGGACCCCAACATGACCATCAGCATCATTCAGGACGGCAAACGCGTGAAAAAATTCCATCCTGAACTGCCCGAACAGATTACAAACGTTATTTTCTGTAAAAATCCCCGCTGCATCACTACAGTGGAACAGGAAATCGACCATATCTTTAAGCTGACAGACAGAGAAAAAGGTACTTACCGCTGCCTGTACTGCGAAAGCGAAGCAAAAAAATAAGATACAACCGTATCTTTTGAAAAAAGACCACTCCTTTTAGGAGCATCTTCATCAGAAAGCAAAGAAAGCTGAAATCCTTATCATACAAAGGATTTCAGCTTTCTTATTTTTTGAAATTTGATTCAATATGTTTTCTTAAGGTGAAGTTGCCTGAGGAGTGGTCTTTTTGATTTCTATACAATCTATACGTTTTCCATCTCTGATTTTGTAACATCACGCCATAGACGGACAGAATCAAAATGTCCTACAATAGAAATATATTGTTGGTTTGCCAAACATATCAAAAAGGAGGGGCTTCTATGAAAAAAACATTTTTGATATCTTCTATACTGTCTATGTCTGTATTGCTTTTCCCAGCCACTGGTTTTGCCGCAGAAACGCCGCAGGCATCTATGCCCATCTCCGCCAAATCCAGAACTTCTATCCTGTTTGCCATGAGCGAACCAGTCCCCTTAGCGCCCATTACCATCAGCGAAACGACGCCGAGCAGTTTTACTGACTATTCGGAATATACCTTCGCTGTCAGTCACGAACCTTTTGATTATGTAGCTCCCGAAGGCACTGCTCACCAGGACACCTTTCAAAACCGGCTTTCCTTTGTGGTGGAAGGTGAACAAACGCTGACTGCCGATGGTGTCACCCTTTCTTATTGGACAGAAAATGATAATCTGGTCGTAAAAATTCACAAAAGTGATCCAGACAAACTGGAATCTTTTACACTGGCAGACCTTTCTTTGCAGCAAAACCCACAAAAAAAAGCCATCCTGCGGGAACACCATCTTTATGTGGCTTTTTCTGATTCCATCCCAGATGACAGGCTGGAGCAGGAAATGCAGGTTTTGAAAGAAGATTTCATTGTTCTGGAACAATTTTATCCTAATGCTCAAATTGATTCCCAGCAGATTTGTCTGTCCCTCAACAACAACACCCTGACCGTCAACGGCATCGAAAAATCTGTTCGGGTATCTCCCTATGTTTCTGAAAATGGCTATGTCATGCTGCCACTTCGAGAACTGGCGACAGCACTGCCCAATCTGGAAGTGGAATGGGACAAGGAAAGAAATACAGCATGTCTTTATACTGCAGACCGCTGGCATGATCTTCTGGCAGAAATTCCTCTGGACAGCCAAACAGCGTCTTTCCACGGACAAACCCTTGCGCTGCGTGAACCTGCCACGGAAAAAGATGGAAGAACCTTCCTTTCCCTGCGCGATGCGGCAAACATCTGCGGTATACGCAACAGCGAAATCACTTGGGATGCTGAAACACAAACCGTACGCATTGACAAAGATTTTATCACCTATACATAAACAGATATCAAATCCCACTTCATAAGAAAATAAATATAGCCGGAATCCTTGTGACATAAAGAATTCCGGCTATATTATTTTTACAAAAATCGTTGTCTTCGAAAGACAGCTGTCGCAATTCCCCTTATGAGATCAAAGAAAAACAATGTTTTCTTAAGAAGAAGTTGCTTCATTTTGGCTATTTTTCTATTTCTGTTAAATACAAAGCAATTCTGTATACACCACACAGTTTCCTCTGTAAGCCTTTCTGAGGCCTTTTTCTTTTTCAGAGAGCAATTGCTCATCTGCCGCAAAAAATGCGCTTTCAACCGAAAAAACAGGGAAATACAGGCCTATTCTCTTTACTTCGCCAGTTTCAATGTGAAAAGGAAGGTACTGCCTTCACCCAACTTGCTTTTTACTGCCACAGTTTCTCCATGAGCCTGAATGAATTCCCGCACAATGGAAAGTCCCAGTCCTGCACCTGTCTTGTCTTTATTTCTGGTGGCATCGGCTTTGTAAAATCTGTCAAAAATATATTTCTGGTCTTCCTCACTGATACCAGAGCCGTGGTCTTTCACAGAAACCAGTATCTTGTTCTTTCCGGAAAATGTGGTTTCCACCTCAATGACACCGCCTTCTTTGGAGAACTTCACGGCGTTATTCATAAGATTGTGGAGCACACGGGAAATCTTGTCCTGATCTGCATGAACCATAGTTTCTTTGGCTGCAAAGGAAACTTCAATGCGCATGCCCTTTTCTTCCATCTGGGGTTCCAGCACCGCACAGTTTTCCCGAATGATTTCATTCAGGTCAAAGTCCGTTTCTTCCAAGACGATTTTGCTGTCTTGGGCGCGGCTCATATCCACAATGCCCTCTGCCAGTCTGCTGAGTCGCTGGCTTTCTTCCAGCACAATCCGCAGATAACGTTCCTGTTTTTCCGGTGGAATGGTGCCGTCCAGCATGGCTGTCAAAAATCCCTGAATGCTGGTCAGCGGTGACCGCAGGTCATGGGATACATTGGCAATAAATGCCCGTCTGGATTTTTCGATGTTGTCCAGACTTTCCGCCATATGGTTGAAGCTTTCTGCCAGCTGTCCCATTTCATCTTCACTTTTGATCTCTACCCGTTTTTCAAAATTCCCACCGGCAATTTCTTTTGCTGCCCGGTTCATATCCATCAAGGGCTCGGTCATTTTCCGGGATGTGACCAGACTCACCAGTGCTGTCAGCAGGAATGCCAGAAGCAAGCAGAATACACCGGCTCGGTACATTTCATTCAGAGAAACTTTGATTTCAGGCATAGAGCGGCACATGAAAATACCGGAAAGCTGTCCTTCGGAAAGGGGATAACCCACAATGAGCATGGGTGTGCCGAAAATAGAGGAGGAACCTGTTTCCAGAGAAACCACATTGCCTTCCTGAATGCCTTCCACCAGTTCCTCATATGCCAGCACATGGCCCAGCAGACTGCTATCCATGCCGGGAGAAGCCAGAACGATAACGCCTTCCTTATTGACCAGCAGAACGCCAGCTCCCATATAGTCCTCCAGCACCTGCATTTCATAAGCCAGATTATTAATATTCCCTGTATTATAAGCTTTATTGATGGCACCGGCAATCTTCTCGCCCTGTTCAATCAATTCCTGTTTCGTTTCAGACATATAATGATTCGTATAAATCACCGAGAGCATACCGCCCATCAATATGACGCAAAAACTGATGGTTGCCATATATAATAAAAATTGCTTGATTACAATGGATTTTTTAAACATAAGCATTCCTCCGAAAAGAAAACATCAGAAAAACATCCCAAAAAACAAAATTCATGTTATAATAAAATAGGAATGTTTTTACAAAAGACTTCCTCATTATGAAGAAAGGAGTGGCAGATGTTTCTGCCGTATGTACCATGACCAATCAACGACCCAATCCGCCCAGAAAGAATATCAAACTGGCAGACCTTGTTCTGTTCGCTGTTGCCATTTTTCTGATCTTTATGACACCCTGGGGCAACACAAACAGTTATCATCGTCTGATGCTGTTTTTGTACGTAGTTTGTGTTCTGCTTCGTTTCAGCAATCTCCGCAAACAGAAAATGCGGGAATTTGAACACAAACGCAAAATGGAAGAACGTGCTGCCATGCAGCAGGCTGCTGAACAGCTTCCTGCTGACCACACAGCAGAAGCCGCTCCTGTTGATGCGCTGCCTGCACAGTCTGCACCTGCGCTTGCGGAAAACACCGCTGAAGAAAATCAGACAGAACCCAAAAATGAATAAAATACTGGATATGTAAGGAATCAGCCGCCCAAACAGCGGCTGATTTTTTTTATGTATTCTTCTTTACTTGGGGCCGAATTTGTAACCCACGCTCCAAACAGTACGAATGCCCCATTCATCGTCCTGATTGAGCTTTTCACGGATTCGTTTTACATGAACGTCCACTGTACGGGTATCTCCGGCGTATTCATAGCCCCAGATGCGGTCCAACAACTGTTCTCTGGTAAACACCCGTTTGGGATTAGACGCCAGAAAATGAAGGAGTTCAAATTCCTTGGGCGGGAAATCCACACTTTTTCCATGATAAGTTACTGTGTAATTGGACAGATTGATTTCCAGATTTGGATAACGCAGTACCTGTCCGTCATCTTCCTCTTCTTTTGCACTGCCAGCTTCGTAACGACGGAGTACCGCCTTTACTCTAGCCACCAGTTCTTTGGCATCGAAGGGTTTGACGATATAATCATCTGCCCCCAGTTCCAGCCCCAGCACTTTATCAAATGTTTCCCCTTTTGCTGTCAGCATAATGATGGGAACTTTGCTTGTTTTCCGCACTTCCGCGCAAACCTGATAGCCGTCCATACCCGGCAGCATCAGATCCAGCAGAATCAAATCAGGCTGGTAAGTTGTCACTGCCTCTAACGCCTTTTTGCCGTCGTAAACCTCCTGTGTATCATAACCATCTTTCATCAGATACAGAGAAATCAACTCTGCAATATGCTGATCGTCGTCTACTACCAGAATTTTCTGTTTTTCACTCACGGCATTCATCTCCTTTATACCCTCGCCTTTTACTTCAGTTCTACAACCGTTACGCCGGCATCCCCTTCCCCGAAAGTACCGGGACGCTGGCTTTTTACATGAGGATTGGTACGCAGATATTTCTGCACGCCGGCACGGAGGGCGCCGGTGCCTTTCCCATGGATGATGATAATCTGTTTCAAACCGGACAGATAGGCATCATCAATATATTTATCAATATTTACAATGGCTTCATCTACCAGCTGACCGCGGCAGTCGATTTCCGCAGAAATAAACTGGCTCTTTTTCGCCTTTGCCCGCACATTGGTCTGTCTGGGCTTCTGTTCTTTGGGCTGTGGTGTATCATCCAGCATCAATTCCGCCAAGGGCACTTTCACCTTCATAATACCCATCTGCACCATAACATCTTTATTCTTATCCGGCGCAGAAAGAGCCACACCGTTCTGGTCGAAGGAAATGACATAAACTCTGTCCCCTGCCTGCAATTTTTCAGGCGGCTTGTGAGTAGGTTTCACCTTTTTGGACTTGAGGAAGTCCTCCTGCACAGAAGAAAGCTTTTCTTTCAGTTTGGCTCTGTTTTCCAGTGCTTTCTGCTGGTTTTTCTGCTTTGCTTCCCGGTTCATTTCCTTGATGATCTGGTCGGCTTCTTCTTTGGCCTGTGCATAAATCTGTTTTGCTTCTTCTCTTGCCTTCTGGAGAATCTTTTCTTTCTGTTCTCTTGTTTTCTCCTTCTGGCGTTCCACTTCTTTTTTCAGGCTTTCCGCTTCTCTGCGGTACTGTTCCGCACGTTCCTGCTCGAAAGCCACGCTTTTCTTGCTGATTTCCAGGTCTGTGATGACATCTTCAAAACGGGCTTCGTCATGGGAAATAAATTCTCTTGCGCTGTCAATGATATAATCCTGCAAGCCCAGACGTTTGGAAATGGCAAAAGCGTTACTTTTCCCGGGAATCCCGATGAGCAGACGATAGGTAGGACGGAGTGTTTCCACATCGAATTCACAGCAGGCATTTTCTACCCCTTCTGTAGAAAGGGCGTATACCTTTAATTCGCTGTAATGGGTGGTAACAGCGGTACGGATTTTCCGATCATGGAGATAAGAAATGATGGCCATAGCCAGCGCCGCACCTTCTGTAGGATCTGTACCTGCACCCAATTCGTCGAAAAGCACCAGAGAACTGTCTGTCACATCTTCCAGAATCTTGACGATATTTGTCATATGGGCGGAGAAAGTACTCAAGCTCTGCTCAATGCTCTGTTCATCCCCAATGTCCGCAAAAACTTCATCGAATACTGCCAGCTGGGAATGGTCGTTCGCAGGAATATGCAGACCTGCCTGCCCCATGAGGGAGAACAAGCCTAATGTTTTCAGTGCAACGGTTTTACCACCAGTATTAGGGCCTGTAATGAGCAATGTGGTAAATTCTTTCCCCAGATAAATATTGATGGGCACTACGGTTTTCTTATCCAGCAGAGGATGTCTGCCCTTCTGGATATTCACATAGCCTTTTGTGTTGAACAGAGGCTGTGTGCCATCCATGGACAGGGAAAGCTGTGCCTTTGCGAAAATAAAGTCCAGCTGTGTCAGCAGTTCCAGGTTTGCGCTGAGCTGTGCTTCATTCTGGATCACCATAATAGACAGGCTAGTGAGGATTTTTTCGATTTCCTCCCGTTCTTTCGCCTGCAATTCTTTGATTTTGTTGTTCAGCTGTACAACGCTCAAGGGTTCCATAAATACAGTGGAACCTGTATTGGACTGGTCGTGTACCATACCGGGGAACACACTGCGGTATTCGCTCTTGACAGGCACACAATATCTGTCATTTCGGATGGTGATGACAAAATCCTGCAACATATTCCGATATGCGGAAGAAGAAATAACCCCATTCAGATGGTCTTTCACGCGGTCATTGGAAATCTTGATTTCCTTGCGGACGCTTTTCAGTCCTGCGCTGGCATCATCAGCGATTTCCGTTTCAGAAACGATACATCTGGTGATTTCATTTTCCAGATTGGGAATCAGTGTCAGCAGTTCAAAATATTCGTCCAGACGTTCATAAGTTTCCGCCTTGTTTTCATTTTTCGCGTAATTCTTCGCCTTGCGGCAAACATAGAGAAATTCCCCAATGTGCATCAATTCGGGAATGGACAGAGTGCCACCCATTTCCGCCCGTTTCAGCTGGGGACGGATTTCCCGAAAACCGCCGAAGGAAGGGCTGCCTTTGCGCAGTACCATGCTCACCGCTTCGGTGGTTTCCTGCTGACGCAGCACGATTTCCGACATGGAAACAGAAGGCTGCAAGTGGTGTGCCATTTCCTTTGCCATAGGGGAAACGGCAAATCCCGCCAGCATATTTATGATTTTATCGTATTCCAAAATACGCAATGCTTTTTCGTTCATTCCATTACCTCAATCTATACTATGCCCCTCATGGGACTGTTTTCTGACATACAAATAAGGCAGCTTACCGCCGCTTATTTTGTTATTATACCATCGGATCAGCCAAAATACATCGACTTTTCCGAGAAATTCACAGAAATGTTACATTTCCGCCGAAACAAAAACGGAAGAATCCACCGCTTTGGCAGAATCAGGGGCATCTTCATAAGAAAACAAAGAAAGCGGAAATCCTTGTTATCCAGAGAATTTCCACTTTCTTATTTTACCTGATATTTTATTAAGCGGAAGTTGCTTCTTCCATTTGATTTTCTTTTTGGGGAATTATTTCCAGAATTCGAATTCCATATCGTAAATACGAACGGTATCGCCTTCCTGAATGCCTTTTTCCTCCAAAGCTTCGATGATGCCTTTTTCTTTCAGATAACGCTGGAAGAAAGCGAAGCCCTTTTCTGTATCGATATTGGTGTAACCAATCATCTTTTCGACACCGACACCTCTTACCACATATACGCCTTCTTCGACTTCGATGGTGAAAGGTTCCTGATCCACTGCCACTTCGTCGTATTCTTCATATTCTTCTTCAAATACGATGTCTTCAGGATAGTTTTTCAGGATTTCCGCTACTTTTGTCAGCAGTTCATCCAGACCTTTGTTGGTTGCCGCAGAAATGGGGAATACTTCGAAGCCTTCTTTTTCATAGGCTTCTTTCAATCGTTCCACATTTTCTTCGGAACCGGGAATGTCTGTTTTATTTGCCGCGATAACCTGAGGGCGTTTCATCAGTTCAGGATTGTATGCTTCCAGTTCCTGATTGATCTTACGCACGTTTTCCACAGGGTCGTCACCTTCTACGCCGGCAGCGTCTACCACATGGATAAACACTTTGGTACGTTCTACATGACGCAGGAACGCATGTCCCAGACCAACGCCTTCACTAGCGCCTTCTACCAGACCGGGAATATCCGCCAGTACGAAGGAATCGCCGTATCTGCCTTCTACCACGCCCAGATTGGGAGCCAGTGTGGTAAAGTGATAGTTTGCGATTTTCGGGTTTGCGTTTGTTACCATGGACAGCAGTGTGGATTTACCAACATTGGGGAAACCAATGAGACCAACGTCCGCAATCAGTTTCAGTTCCAGAATCACGTCGTATTCTTTTGCCACTCTGCCGGGTTCTGCATAACGGGGTGCCTGTCTGGTGGGTGTTGCGAAGTGCTGATTGCCCTTGCCGCCTTTACCGCCGTGAATCAGGATTTTTTCTTCCCCGTGTTTGGTAATGTCCGCCATAATTTTGCCGCTTTCCGCTTCACGGATAACCGTACCAACAGGCACTTTGATCACAACGCTTTCGCCGTCTTTACCGAAACAGTTGCGTTTGCCGCCGTCCTGACCGTTGCCTGCCTTGAACATTCTCTTATAACGGAAGTCCATGAGGGTACCCATGCTTTCATCCCCTACAAAAATAACGTCGCCGCCTCTGCCGCCGTCACCGCCATCAGGGCCGCCATGGGTAATATATTTCGCACGGAAGAAAGAAACCATACCATTGCCGCCGTTGCCGCCTTTTACATGAATCTTGACTCTATCTACAAACATATTCTCACCTCGTATCCTTTCTCTTTCTTTCAAAACCTCTTTCGTCAGAAGCAAACTGTTTTGCTTTTCACGAAAAAGGCTTCAAATGATATCATTTGAAGCCTTCAACATTCTTATTCAGCGATTTCAACAGGGTATACGGAAACCTGTTTTTTATCTCTGCCTTTTCTTTCATATTTTACACGACCGTCAACCAAAGCGAACAGTGTATCGTTGCCGCCTTTGCCTACGTTCACACCGGGATGGATTTTAGTACCACGCTGTGTGTATAAAATATTGCCTGCCAGTACAAACTGACCGTCTGCACGTTTTGCACCCAATCTCTTAGCGTTGGAGTCACGACCGTTCTTTGTGGAACCGCCGCCTTTGTGGTGCGCGAAGAACTGAAGGTTCAATCTGAACATACTTACACCTCCTCAATTTTCAAAGTAAGATACTTGTTATATTCCGTTTCAATGCCGGACAACCCGAGCCATAATGTCTGCAAAAGCAGCTGTACCCGTTCGTCCTCCATTCCCTCTAAAGGGAACACGACTTTGAGATAACCGCCTTTTTTCTCATCGGCTTCTGCCTGAAAGGGCACGTCCGTAAACTGCTCTATGGCATTGACCGTATTGAGAGAAAGTATGGTAACTGCCGCACAGACGATATCTTCCCCATGGGGTGCATAGCCTGCGTGACCGGAAATCTCAAATGCACAGATTTTATTCTCTTTCTGATAAAGCTTTGCCTTAATCATAATTAGATGGATTTAATCTGCAGTTTTGTGAAAGGCTGTCTGTGGCCGTTTTTCTTGTGGAAACCTTTTTTGGGTTTGTATTTGTAAACGACTACTTTTTTCGCTTTGCCGTCACCGATTACGGATGCTGTAACTGCTGCGCCTTCAACGTAGGGAGCGCCAACTTTTACATCGCCGTCTTTCGCCAGTACCAGAACTTTGTCGAAAGTATATTCCTGACCTGCTTCAACACCCAGTTTTTCTACTGTGATGATATCGCCTTCTGCTACTTTGTACTGCTTACCACCAGTTTCAATAATTGCGTACATGTGAACACCTCCTCGCAATTTACTCGCTGGATACGGTAACCGAAGCCTTTCTTCGGTTTTCCAGAACCTCTCCATGCGGCTGACATACTTCATTATAGTATCACAGGGTTTTCAGCCTGTCAACACTTTTATTCCAATTTTTTGCCTTGTTTTACAGCAAAATATCGCTCTTCCTGCCCCAGTTTCCGCAGCACGGACAAAAGTGCGGCAAGACCATCTCTGGTCAGGCATTTTTTGCCGTTTCTCGTCATTTCATAGGCAATGGAAAGGCAGTCCTCTGCCCGTTCCAGACTGCCATTGGCGGCATACATCCGTCCAATGCGGTCACAAAGCTTGCCATAAGCTTCTGTTTCTCTGCCTTTGGCAGTGCCCAACAGCAACGCCCGGTCCAAAAGGGTATTTGCTTCTTTCTGATTTCCCTGTGCAATATGAGAAGCCGCTGTTTTCAGAAGCAGACGGGCAAAATTCTCTGTTTCCCCTTCCATCATACGGGTTGCCAGTGCCAATTCACTGAAACATTCCGCCGCATCTTTATGGCGTCCACTGTCTGCCAGCAGTCTGCCTGTGCGCTCCAATCTGCGCTGATACTGTTTTCCTCTGGGCAGCTGGAGTTCACGGAACAGTCGTATATAAGGCAGGTACATGCCCACTGCTTTTTCTTTTTCACCCATGGCAAAATAGCAGTCGCCGATTTCTGCCAGCAGTTCGCAGTAGTCTTTTGTTTTCACGCTGTCATATTCTTCGATGTAATTCTTGGCGTTGGTAAGTTTTTGCAGACCTTTCAGGTATTCTCCCGCCGTCAGGTACCATTCACCTAATCTGCGGCAAGCCTGTGCGTATTCCATGCCTTCCGCTGCCTGTTCTGCCGCCTGATACCAGAAAAATGCCTGTTCC
>NZ_CAJMDQ010000061.1 GCF_905212195.1 uncultured Anaerotignum sp.
GAATCGGAGCTGGCAGAGCTGGAATCTTGGAAACTACTTTCAAGGAAGAAACTGAAACAGACTTGTTCGGCGAACAGGCAGTTCTCTGCGGAGGAGTATGCGAGCTGATGAAGGCAGGTTTTGATACTCTCGTAGAAGCGGGATATGAGCCTGAAATGGCATACTTTGAATGTATCCACGAGATGAAGCTCATCGTAGATCTGATCAACGAAGGCGGATTCGATAAGATGAGATATTCCATCTCCAATACTGCCGAATACGGAGACTACAGAACAGGAAAGAGAATCATCACGGAAGACACCAGAAAAGAGATGAAGAACGTTCTCGAGGAAATTCAGGACGGTACTTTCGCCAGCGAGTTCATACAGGAATTCAACGCTGGAGGCAAGGCGAGATTCTTGGCTACGAGAAAGAAGGAAGCCGCTCATCTGCTGTGCAAGACAGGTGCAGAACTGAGAAAGATGATGAGCTGGCTGAAGAAATAAGAATAGAATAGAAAAGTTCAGCAAAGTAAAGAAGAAGGAGGAAGGGGAATTCCTCGTGGAAAAGCACCCGATTGGGTGCTTTTCCTGTATATGGAAGGTGCCCTCATACATATATGAAGAATCTGAGAAGTGCAAGTGTAACACAAGGTGTGGAAAAAGCCCCTATGCGCAGCCTGTTTTATGCCATGGGGTATACAAAAGAAGAACTGGATCGTCCGTTGATTGGCGTAGTTTCTGCCCATAGTGAAATCGTTCCCGGACATTTCCATCTGGATAAAGTGGCAGAAGCCGTAAAAGCCGGCATTCGTATGGCTGGCGGCACTCCCATCGAAGTGCCTGCCATTGGTGTTTGCGACGGTATCGCCATGGGACATATCGGTATGAAATATAGCCTTGCCAGCCGTGAACTCATTGCGGATAGCGTGGAAACCATGGCAATGGCACATTGCTTTGATGGTCTGGTACTGGTGCCCAACTGCGATAAGATTGTTCCCGGTATGGTTATGGCAGCAGCAAGAATCAATCTGCCTGCAATCGTTTGCTCCGGCGGCCCTATGATGCCCGGTATTGTAGATGATACACATAAGAGCCTGTCTGAAATGTTCGAAGCCGTTGGTGCCAGAAAAGCAGGCCTCATTGATGATAACAAACTGTATGAATTTGAAAATAACGCATGTCCCGGCTGTGGTTCCTGTGCTGGTATGTTTACAGCAAACAGCATGAACTGCCTGTGTGAAGCCATTGGTATGGCACTGCCCGGCAATGGTACCATTCCTGCAGTACACAGCGGCAGATTACAGCTGGCAAAACACGCAGGTATGAAGATCATGGAACTGGTGGAAAAAGATATCAAAGCAAGAGATATCATCACAGAAGAATCCATCCGCAATGCAGTTGCCTGTGATATGGCTCTGGGCTGTTCTTCCAACAGCGTGCTGCACCTGCTTGCCATTGCAAACGAAGCAGGCGTAGATTTGGATTTGAACGTGTTCAATGAAATTTCCGCAAAAGTTCCCAATCTGTGCCATCTGGCACCTGCTGGCGATACTTATATCGTAGACTTGCAGCAGGCAGGCGGTATCCCTGCGGTACAGGCAGAACTGTCTAAAAAAGGCCTGCTGAATCTGAATTGTATGACAGTAACTGGTCATACACTGGGCGAAAATATCGCAGGTGCTTATAACCGCAACCCTGAAATCATCCGTCCTGTGGAATTGCCTTACAGCGAAACAGGCGGTATTGCAATCCTGTGGGGCAATATCGCAAAAGAAGGCTGTGTTGTCAAACGCAGTGCTGTAGCGGAAGAAATGCTGTGCCATACAGGCCCTGCAAGAGTATTCGATGATGAAAGTTTTGCTATCGAAGCGATTTATAATGGTGAAATCAAACCGGGAGATGTGGTTGTAATTCGCTATGAAGGACCAAAAGGTGGCCCTGGTATGCGTGAAATGCTGAATCCTACCAGTGCATTGGCAGGCATGAAGCTGGATAAGTCTGTAGCGCTCATCACAGATGGTAGATTCTCCGGTGCAAGCCGCGGTGCTTCCATCGGCCATGTTTGCCCGGAAGCGGCAGCAGGCGGCGAAATTGGTCTGCTGAAAGATGGTGACCTGATTGAAATCGACATCCCCAATGCTTCCATCAATGTCAAACTGACAGACGAAGAACTGGAAGAAAGAAGAAAAGCCTATGTAGCACCTGCGCCGAAAGTAACCAGCGGATGGCTGGCAAGATACGGCAGAATCGTTTCTGCGGCAAGCAAAGGCGCGGTTATGAAATAATAGAACCGAAAAAGAAAACAAGTCTTAGGGCTGTTTTATAAGAAAATAAAAAGAGCTGAAATCCTTTTTCATTTAAAGAATTTCAGCTCTTTTATTTTTGCTAAGATTTGAAATTGCAGTTCCTATCAAGAAATGAGATGCAAATAGGAGCCTGCTTTGCATGTTTTTATTTTTGGATTAAATGCCAGCTTTTTGCAGCTCGATAAAGTGTTTTGCTGTACGGGGACTTCTGCCGTTGCAGCGGATAGCAAAGGCTTCTGCTTTGATGCAGAGTTCTTCTTCATCCATGGAAACACCATATTGTTTTGCCAGATGTTTGACGATAGATAAATAGTCGTCTTTTCTGGGTTTCTGGAATGTAATGGTCAGGCCGAAACGGGCGGCAAGACTCATGGTTTCCTGCAGGGTGTCATTCAGATAAAGTTCATCACCCTGTCGTTCTGTCATGGTTTCTTTCACCAGATGCCGACGGTTGCTGGTGGCGTAAATGAGTACATTTTTGCCGCAGGAAGCAACGCCGCCTTCCAGTATGGCTTTCAGTGCCGCAAAGTTATCATCATTGCTGGAAAAACTCAGGTCATCAATGAAAATAATGAATTTCAGAGGATTGCCGGAAAGTTCATCCAAGATGTCAGGAAGTTCATAAAGTTCGTTTTTCTTCACTTCCAGAAGTCGTAAGCCTTGTTTCCGCAGGGAATTGGCAATGGCTTTCACCGTAGTGCTTTTGCCTGTGCCTGCGTCGCCGTAAAGCAGTACATTGGAGGCAGTACCGCCATCCAGAAAGACCTGTGTGTTGCGGAGTACCTGATTTCTTTCCCGTTCATAGCCAGTCAAATCTTCCAGAGTCTGGGTGTCAGGATGCTTCACAGGCTGGATTGTACCGTGACGGAACAGGAATGTATGGTATTGGGCGTACATGCCATAGCCTGTATAGGGCAGGGCATCTAAATGTTTGCGGTAATCTGCGTGGAAATCCAGTACAGATGTTTCCCAGCGGGGCAGAGGATGTGTGAATCCCGCATCCTGCAAAGTTTTTTGTACTTCTTCTGCCGTCAAAAGGGACAAATTTTGTATGATTTCCAGCTCTTTGTCCAGCTGCTGTTCCAGAAAAGGAGAAAATTCTTTTTTTCTTGCTTTGGCTTTCAGATAATCGGTTTCTGTGCGGAAAAGCAGCCCATACAGTCCACGGGAAAAATTGCCTGAAATTTCTCTTTCATTTTCGGCATAACAACGATAGATTTCAGATGTAAAGTCACAATATGCTGAAACTGCGGCAGACAGAGCAGTTTTGTTTCCCTCTGCCAGAGAAAGCATGGATTCCATCATTGTAGAAAATGACTGGAGCAAAGGTTCCTGCAGCAAAGGCCGCAGAATGGTCAGTGTTTGTAATCTCTCATAAAGTTCTTTTGTATGTTGTTCCATAACGCACTTCCTTTGTATGAAAATAAGTACAATTTGTAATGGGCTTAGTATAGCATGTTTTGTATGGGATTGTAAACAAAAAAAGTGCGAAAAATCGTATGGGGAAGCAGTTTGGTCTTTATGGGATTTTCTGAATAATGTTGCAAAAGCAACTTGAGAAACTGTGAAAATGAGAGTAAAATAAGGACAAAATCATTAAAATTTTGAATGAAAAGGAAGGGATATCATATGAAAAAAGCAATTTCTTTCTTGCTTGTAGCAGTTCTGGGCATTTCCATGCTGGCTGGCTGCGGTGCTAAGGAAGCAGACCCCGTTGCGGTGAATGTAGGCGCTATGAAAGGCCCTACAGCCATGGGTATGGTAAAAATGATGGAAGATGATGAGAGTGGTGCTACAGCCCCCAATGATTACAATTTTTCATTGCTGGCATCTCCAGACGAAGTAACACCTATGCTGGTGAAAGGGGAACTGGACATTGCGGCACTGCCTGCAAATCTGGCAGCAGTTCTTTACCAGAATATGGACCAGAATTTGAGCGTATTGGCAATCAATACACTGGGCGTTATTTACATTGTGGAAGATGGGGACACTGTACAGTCTGTGGCTGATTTGAAAGGAAAAACTATCTATGCTTCTGGGAAAGGTTCTACACCAGAATACGGTTTGAATTATATTCTGGAAGAAAATGGACTGAATCCAGAAACAGACGTGAATATCGAATGGAAAACAGAACATGCAGAATGCGTGGCAGCACTGGCTGCAAATCCTTCTGCCATCGCTATGCTGCCTCAGCCTTTTGTAACAACAGCGCAGATGCAGAATGAAAACTTGCGGATTGCGTTGGATTTGAGTGCGGAATGGGATGTACTGCAGGAAGGCAAAGAAAATCCCAGTGGTATGATCACAGGTGTTGTGGTAGTACGGAATGATTTCTTGGAAGAAAATCCAGAAGCAGTGGAACTGTTCATGGAACAGTATGCGTCTTCTGTGGACTATGTGAACGCCAATACAGCAGAAGCGGCCGCACTCATTGAAAAATATGATATTCTGAAAGCAGCCGTTGCAGAAAAAGCTCTGCCTTACTGCAATATCGTCTGCATCACAGGCGATGAAATGCAGGATAAACTGGGCGGATATCTGGAAGAACTTTATGCACAGAATCCCAAAGCAGTAGGCGGCGCACTGCCGGAAGATGGTTTCTACTACCATGGTGCGTAAGGGTTCTATGAAAATATGGGCGATTCTCTTTTGGTTGGTAATCTGGCAAATAGGGAGCATGTGTCTGGGACAGGAGATACTTTTGGTATCTCCTGTTGCTGTAGGTATGCGTCTTTTGACCCTTTTGCTGGATCCATCCTTCTGGGGGAGCATCGCTTTTTCGGCATGCAGAATTTTAGGCGGGTTTGCGCTGGCTGCTCTGCTGGGAATATTGACAGCAGTGGGAGCGGCAAGGTATACCAGATTTCGTGAATTGATGGCACCTTTGGTATCGGTCATCAAAACAACACCTGTGGCATCTTTTGTCATACTGGCGTTGTTTTGGTTTTCTTCTCGCAGTCTGTCGGTGTTTATTTCTTTCCTGATGGTATTTCCCATTGTGTATACCAATATCTTACAGGGGATATCACAAACAGACCGCCAGCTTTTGGAAATGGGGCAGGTTTTTGGTCTGTCTATGAAAAAGAAGATACGTTATATTTATTTCCCGCAGGTATTTCCTTACCTCCGTTCTGCCTTTGCCGTAGGGCTGGGGCTTTGCTGGAAGGCAGGTACAGCGGCAGAAGTTATCGGTATTCCAGACGGTTCCATTGGGGAACGGTTGCAGGAAGCGAAAATCTATTTGCAGATGCCGGACTTGTTCGCTTGGACAGTGACCATTATTGTGGTAAGCCTGCTCATTGAAAAACTCATTTTATGGCTGTTGGATGTTATTGACCGCAGGAATAGGGGGATTGGAAAAGCATGATCGAAATGAAACATATTACAAAAACATATGGTGATCTTACAGTTTTTTCTGATTTCTCCATGGAAATTCCAGAAGGGGAGGTCCTGTGTCTTATGGGAAAATCCGGCAGAGGCAAGACGACATTGCTGCGGATGCTTATGGGACTGGAACAGCCGAATGCAGGGTGCATCACTGGTCTGGAAGGAAAAAAGATCAGTGTTGTTTTTCAGGAGGATAGATTGCTGCCGGGCTTTACCGTGCGGCAGAATCTATACAGTGTCTGTGAAAGCACGTTGCAGCAGGAACACATGATGCGGATATTGACCGCTCTTGGATTGGAAGAGTGGATAGACCGAGAGGTTGCTGTCCTCAGCGGCGGTATGCAGCGGCGTGTAGCTATATGCAGAGCACTGTTGGTGCCCTATGATTTTCTCATATTGGATGAGCCTTTTCGCGGGCTGGATGAAAAAACAAGAGAAATTGCCATAAAACTGGTATTGGAAGAGGCCAAAGGACGTACGATTTTATTGTCTACACATGATGCTGAAGAGGGAAAAATGATGGGTGGAAAAATACTGAATTTAGATGCATATTTGACATAAAAATTTGGAAGATTTTACCTTTAATCTTCCGGGGAATTGCTTGCATGCGAACAAATTTTATGTTAAAATGGGTGACATAGAGAGAAAAAATGGAATGTGTGTACAAAGAGGTCACTGAAGGGAAAGGTGTCTCTTTTATGATGAATACAAATGTATACAGTGTGCTATATCGAATTTGCTCCAATGAGATTGGAAAGAAATTTGGAAAAGAGGTAACGCAGTATGATTAACAATTTTGAAAGCAACGTGCAATACATCAAGTACTTGGTAAACAAGGAAGTGGCAAAACGATTTTTCTTAGGAAATCTGGACAATTCCATTGATTCTGTCAGAGAAATCGCGGAGGAAATCATTCCCGGTCCTAAAGCGTTGTTCCGCTGCTGTATTTATAAAGAACGTCACATCATTGAAGATCGTGTGCGTCTGGTTATGGAACCTACTAAGGATAACCGTGTCATCAACGTGCTGGATTCTGCATGTGATGAATGTCCCATTGACCGCTTTGTTGTAACAGAAGCCTGCCGTGGCTGTCTGGGACACAAATGTCAGGAAGTATGTCCCAGAGGCGCAATTACCATCGTAAATCACCGTTCTTACATCAATCAGGAACTCTGCATCGAATGTGGTCGTTGTAAACAGGTTTGCCCGTTCAACGCCATCAGTGAAGTAAAACGTCCTTGTATTCGTTCCTGCTCCGTAGGCGCAGTAAAAATGGACGAAAACAGAAAAGCGGTCATTGACCATGAAAAGTGTATTTCCTGCGGCGCATGTATTTATCAGTGTCCTTTTGGCGCCATTGTAGATAAATCTTTCGTTGTGGACGTGCTGAATCTGTTGAAAAACTCTTGGAACAACACCAGCTATCATGTTTATGCTGTTGTTGCGCCGGCAGTTTCCAGTCAGTTCCATGGCGTAAAAACAGAACAGGTTTATGCAGGCATCAAAGAACTTGGTTTCTATGATGTGGTAGAAGCTGCCATCGGTGCAGATATGGTATCTGCGTTTGAAGCAAAAGAACTGGCAGAAACCGTAGAAGAAAAAGGCTGGAAAACTTCTTCCTGCTGTCCTGCCTTCGTAGATTATGTAGAAAAGAACTATCCTCAGTTTGTAGACCATATTTCTACAGCTGTATCTCCTATGATTGCCACAGCCCGTGCCATTAAGGCGAAAGATAAAAAGGCGCGTGTGGTATTTGTAGGCCCTTGCACAGCGAAAAAAGTAGAAATGAAACGGGAAGCATTGAAGGATGCAGTAGATATTGTTATCACCTTTGAAGAACTGCAGGCAATTTTTGATGCCAGAGAAATTGATCTGGTTAGTCTGGAACCCAGAATGGCTGGGGAAGCTTCTTGCTTTGGCCGTAACTTCGCAAGAACAGGCGGCGTAACAGAAAGTGTTGCCCATACACTGGAACTGAGCGGTCTGGATCTGGATGTGAAAGCAGTTCGCTGCAACGGTATTGATGAATGCATCAAGGCTATGAAGATGGCTTCTTTCGGCAAACTGGATGCAAACTTCATCGAAGGTATGGCATGTAAACATGGCTGTACTGGTGGGGCGGCTTCTTTGCTCCATGATGCAAAAGGCATCGAAATGATCAATCGCTACGGCAAAGAATCCAAAACAGATAATCCTCTGGATGTTTTAGAAAAATACCCCATTGATAACATCAATATGGAACGTTTCAACCACGAAGATTAAAATCAGAAAGCCCTTACGGTTATGACCATAAGGGCTTTTTTTATTAAGATTTGTTTTGGTTGCGCAGATGCATGTAAACGGTATTTTTGGAGATTCCCAAATGATTTGCAATGGTGACAACGGAATCTTTCAAGTTAAAAATACCTTTTTGCGCCAATAAATAAATGATTTCCTTATTTTTATTGGAAGAGGTGATGGCGGGATTTGCATAAACGGTTTTCTTTGCGTTTTCCAAAGCATCCAGCATCAATTCTTCCGTATTTTCCACAAAAGTTTCGGATATGTTTTCGTGATCCGAGTGAGACTGCGGATAAAAGGACTGCATAAAGGACAGCAGAGAAATATTCAGATAGAAATTGATGCAGAACAGACCGATGATGCGATTGTTTTCCCCCAGAATGGCAGAAGTAAATGCCTTGAATGTTTCTCCCCGTTTGTTTTTGGCAAAATAATTGATGTGGCGCAGAGTTGGATCAGCCAGCATTTGATTCAAAAAGGAGAGGGTCAGTTCTGAAATGGGTGCGCCTGCCTGACGTCCGGAATGGTATCCGTTGACGATCATCATAACTGAGGCATCCAGCCGTTCCAGATTATGGATAATGATCTCGCAGTTTTCGCCCCAAAATTCAGCCATACCAGTTGCAACAGTGCAGTAAGAGTTGAGAATGCGACGGTCTTCTGTTGTGAGTGTAATATTATAGTGCTCCATGTGATGATTCCCTCCATTTGTACTGTTTTCAGTATACTTGGTTTTGGAGGCTATTTCAATAGAAGAACGGTATTTTGTCTGACAGAAAAAACAAAAGCCTTTGTCAAAAGACAAAGGCTTCTTTCAATGAGTCACTCGGGACTCGAACCCGAGACACCTGGATTAAAAGTCCAGTGCTCTACCAACTGAGCTAGTGACCCGCACCAACGAAGATAAGTATACACAAAAGGAGAGGCTTTGTCAATGAAAAATTTTGTATTTCTTTTCAAACAAGAAAGGCAGTCTGGAAATGACTGCCTTTTTGCTGCTTCAAATCAGTATTATTTCTTTTCTGGAACGATTTCCAGCCAGTAGTTGTCGGGGTCGTTGATGAAATAGATGCCCATTTCTGGATTTTCAAAACAGATGCAGCCCATTTCTTTGTGTTTTTCATGAGCAGCGTCGTAATCTGCAACGGTAAAAGCCAGATGGAATTCATTTTCGCCCAGGTTATAAGGTTCTTTTCTGTCACGAAGCCATGTCAGTTCCAGCTGAAAATCTGTCACGCCATCGCCCAGATAAACCAGTTTCCAGCTGCCGTCAGGGGCTTCTTTCCGGCGTACTTCTTTCAGACCCAGAGCTGCTTCGTAGAAAGCCATGCTTTTTTCCAGATCCAGAACGTTGTAATTATAGTGATTAAATACAAATTTCATGTTTTTCCTCCTTTGTATCAGTGGTGGTCATGATGATGGCCATGTCTGCATCCACAGTCATGATCGTGATGATGATGTTCGTGGTGATCATGTCCGCATCCACAATCATGGTCATGGTGATGATGTTCGTGGTGGTCATGTCCGCATCCGCAGTCGTCATCGTGATGATGTTCATGCGCATGTTCTGTCAGGGACTGATAGTGGTTATCCTGGAATACCATGCCCACTTTGTCTACGATCAGCGCTTTCTGTTCCAGAGAAGAAGCGGAGTCGATAGCGTTTGTGACCATTTCCATGACTTCAGATACACTGTAAATAGGGGGCAGTGCGCCCATCAAAGTCTGCATTGCGATTTTTCTTGTCTGCACAGGCAGTGTTTCCAGAGAGCTGCGTGTTTTCTGGATAAAGTCAGCAAAGAGTGCTTTCTTTTCTTCTTCTGTAGCCACGGGCAGATCTTCCGGCAGATGGAACTGGAACAATTCGTCATTGAGATCGCCGAAGAAGCATTCCCGGATGAAATCTTCTGTCATAAGGACTTTCTGGGTGTCTTCTGCAAAGTCGGCAAATGTATTCACCTTCTGCAGCAGTTCGTATTCTTCTTTGCCGATGGCGTTTGCCTTGTCGATAACAGGTTCTACGGCCTGTTCCAGCTGTTCGTTCAGTGTATCCAGATAAGCTTCCCGTTCGGTTTCATCCAGTTCGCCTGTCAAAAATTCGCAGACAGTATGATACAGGTCGCTGTATGTTGCATTGCTTTCTGTCAGGTCTGTAAAGCTGTATGTCAGGTAGAACAGCAGAATCAGAGAGTTCAGGTCATGAAGGATACAGGAGAAATATTCTTCCACATCCTGCAGGCTTTCCAGAACCACTTTCAAATCTTCATAAAGATTGCTCAGTTCTTCATCTTCCATTTTATGAGGCATGAGCATCCGTTTTTCACCCAGCCATGTGGCAACTTCACCGAAGTATTTGCCATAGAGGGGATTGGTTTCAGGGCAGCAGAAGCCTTCAAAAGCACGCAGGGATTTTTCGATAAATTCTTTGCTTTCACCTGCAAAGGCTGCTTCCAGACTCTGGGTGATGGTGTCGTAATATTTATCACGTGCCATATGCAAAGGCAGGCATTTCAAAATCTGACCCATATAGTTTTTCTGTTCCAGCAGGTTGTTGCCGCTTTCCATAAAAGCGTGGCAGTCCGCGAAGAACAAAGACCAGTCGATTTTTTCTACTTCGATGCCTTCTTCTTTGTATTTGCGCAGGGCAACCTGATCGCTGACCAGTGTGGAATAGAGATTCCACTGGGAGAAGTAGCTGTAAACAGTTTCATAGATGGATAACAGTTCTTCTTTTTTTGCCATGCAGGCTTCCAGAGCAGCCGCACGATCTTCCTGTTCGCCTTCCAGAATGTCTTCCAGAGACAGAAGGTAGGAACGGATGTCTTTTTTGATAGCCAGCAAATCTTCATGTATGGTGTAAGGCAAAGGCGCGTCGCCTTTTTCCACATCTTCCATGGCGCTCATGAGCATCAGCAGCAAACTGCCGACTGCCTGTTCATAAATATAATCTGCGGAAAGTTGTTTGATTTTTTCTTCCAAAGCTGTTGTCTGCAAAGGGCAGGACTCCTTTCTTTTCATATCGCATTACATTATAAAGGAAAGTCAAAAAGAGTACAAGTCTGCATTTCCTTTCAAGCACAAGAAAACAGCGAAAAATCATGGCTGATTCTTCGCTGTTTGTAAAATGGCACCAAAAATAGAGCCAGTAGGGGTTATTTACAATCATTGTGATGGGCACATGTTTCACACTGTGCTTTCCACAAAGCATCGGCAGTGGGCTGCCAGTTCTTTGCATAAGGCGTTGTGCGGTCACACAGAGTATCCACATCTTCGGGGGATTCATAGTCAGTGGATACTGCACCGGTCTCTTTGACAATGGCACGGAGTTTTTCGGGATTTTCCAGCATAGGACAAGGCTGGAGCATATTTTCATTGAAAGGCTGCTGTCTGTGGTAAGCCATGAAAATAGGGGATTTCAGTGCTTCCAGCAATGTGCAGTTGCGGATGTTGCAGTTGGAGTAGTGAATGAATACACAAGGTTCTACATCGCCTCTGGCGTTGATGTGCATATAACGCCGTCCGCCGGCAATACAGCCGCCTACATACTGACCATCGTTCTGGAAATCCATGGCAAAAATGGGTTTGCTCTGGCGGAAATTCCGAATACGATGGTAAACTTCTGCACGTTGTTCCGGTGTGGGCAGAAGTTCAGGCACAGCGCCGCTGCCCACGGGCATGTAATGGAAGAACCATACAAAAAGGGCACCTGCTTCAATGATCATATCGTAAAATTCTTCGCTGCAAATATCATTGTAGTTTTTGCTGGTGTAGCAAGTAGAAATACCAAAAGGCAGTTTGTGAGATTTCAGCAAAGCCATGGCAGCTTTGACTTTCTCAAAAGCACCTTCGCCTCTACGGCTGTCGTTGGCTTCAGAGAAGCCTTCCAGACTGATGGCAGGTACAAAGTTTTTCACACGCAGCATATCCTGACAGAATGCTTCGTCAATGAGGGTGCCGTTTGTGAAGGAAAGAAATTCACAGTCGGAATGTTTTTCACAAAGGGCAATGACGTCTTTTTTACGTACCAAAGGTTCGCCGCCAGTGAAGATGTACATATGAGTGCCTAACGCTTTCCCCTGAGTAACGATGCTGTCCAGTTCGTCAAAAGTCAGATTCAGGCGATTGCCGTATTCCGCAGCCCAGCATCCGATACAGTGCATGTTGCAGGCAGATGTAGGGTCTAACAGGATTGCCCAAGGCACATTGCAGTCTTCCCGTTGGGAAACTTCTTCCTGTGTTGCACTGCCCAACAGAGCGGCATTCATAATAAAGTTCTGGAAAAATGTCTGACGTACGCCAGCATCCAGATCATATACTTTCAAAATCAGGTCATACCAATGGTTTTTGGATTCGATGACATTGCGGAAAGCATTTCGCTGTGCACAGTACCAGTCGTCTGGTGACAATTTATCAATCAAATGCATCAATTTGGGGATATTTGTTTCAGGGTCTTTTTCCAGATAATGCAGACCCTGCCCAATGGCAGCCTGTAAAGCGGCATTTTTTGCTTTTTCTGTAATACGCATAACGGATAACCTCTTTTCTTTTGCGGTTGCATTTGTTATTTTTCTATCTATCTTTTTTTACAGTATATCAAAAAGGAATTTATTTTCATTGGACACTTTTGGGTTTTTGTCCTAAATTTATACAAAAACAATGTTTTGTTGTCTTTGTGTACAGCATGTTTCTATATGTTTTTTCAAAAAGAAGATAGGGGAAAGAGATAAAGTTATGTGGTCATTTTACATTGATTAGTGGACATAAGAATGATAAAATAATATCAAAAAAAGAAAGGGGGAGTTCTATGCCAAAGTCAACAAGAACAAAGTGTCTGATTGCAAAAGGTGTTAAGAAATTGCTGGAAACCGTTTCTTTTGGGGAGATTTCCGTGGGAGAAATCTGCAAACAGTGTCAGATCAGCAGAAATACTTTTTACTATCATTTCAAAGATAAGTTTGATGTGATCCATTGGATTTTTTATACGGAAATCACGCCTATTTTGGAGGAATCTTTTTCCATAAACCACTGGGAAGAAGGTTTGCTGGCCTTATGTCATTACATGCAGGAAAATCGGAAATTTTATGTGAACATTCTGCGCTTTCATGGCCAGAACAGTTTCATAGAATGTTTGATGGAATTTTATGAAAATCTGGCAAAGAAAATGCTTGTGGAATCCAATCCATCCAGAAAATTTTCCCAACAGGAATTGAAATGGATTTCCAGATTTTATGCCTATGGACTGACAGGCGGAGTTTTGGACTGGGCAAAGAGCGATATGGAAAAAGACCCTACGCCTATGGTGAAGATGGTGAGCAATCTGTTTTCCGGGGAACTGTTTGCAAAGGCGATGGTTCTGGAAAAAGCGAAAGAAAAATAAATCCTTTGGTTCTATTCCCCATTTCCATTCCATAAATTGTATTGTATGGATACGATTTTACAGGAGGGAAGAAAATGGGAGCTTATGATATTTACCGCGACATTGCGGAAAGAACAAATGGAGATATTTATATTGGTGTGGTTGGGCCTGTGCGGACAGGGAAATCCACATTCATCAAACGGTTTATGGATTTGCTGGTGCTGCCGAATATCGAAAACAATTATATTCGGGAACGGGCAAAAGATGAATTGCCCCAGTCTGCTTCTGGCAGAACCATTATGACCACAGAACCCAAATTTGTACCCAATGAAGCCGTGGAAATCTCTCTGGGAGAAAATACAGATTTTCGGGTGCGGATGATTGACTGCGTTGGTTATCTGGTGCCGGAAGCGGAAGGGCATATGGATGGGGAAATGCCCCGCATGGTACATACGCCATGGTCTGAAGAACCTATGCCTTTTGTGGAAGCGGCAGAAGTGGGAACGAAAAAAGTCATTACTGACCATTCTACCGTAGGCATTGTGGTGACCACAGACGGCAGTGTGACAGAATTGGAGCGGGAAAATTATCTGGAAGCAGAAGCCCGTGTCATCAAGGAATTACAGGCAATGGGAAAACCCTTTGTGGTGCTGCTGAATACTGCCATGCCTTATGGAGAAGAAGCACGCAGCCTGCGGGAAGAAATGGAAGAACAGTATGGTGTGCCGGTGCTGGCGGTGAATGTTGCCCAACTGAAAGCAGAGGATATCCGCAATATTTTGGAAAAAATCCTCTACCGTTTCCCTTTGAAAGAACTGCGTTTTTATTGTCCCGGATGGGTGGAAACACTGGAGGATGACCATTGGCTGAAACAGGAAATGATTGAAGCACTGAAAAAGCTTATGGCACAGACAGATCGTCTGGAAGATGTGGAACCAGCACTGACAGGACTGTCTGAAGCAGAGCATTTGAAAAACGCCCACACAGAACATATGCTGCCGGGAGAAGGTGCGGCGGATATTGGATTGAATTTCTGTGATGGATTGTTTTATGAAATCCTTAGTGAAACGGTAGATTTGCCCATTGAAAATGATTATTCACTGGTGGAAACCATCAAACTCCTTTCTCAGGTGAAAAAGGAATATGATAAAATTTCCGGTGCGTTGGGGGATGTACGGCGGAAAGGCTATGGTGTGGTGACACCGGCATTTGAGGAAATCACACTGGAAAAACCGGAAGTATTCAAACAAGGCAATCGTTATGGCATCAAACTTCGTGCCAAAGGGGAATCCATCCATATGATCAAAGCCGATGTGGAAACGGAAGTTTCTCCTATCATTGGCAATGAAGAACAATCCCATGAATTTATTGATAAACTCATTGCTGATTATGAATCAGAACCGGAAAAAATCTGGGATTTGAATATCTTTGGGCGTACGTTGAGTGCTATGGTCAATGATGGCATGCAGAACAAAATTTATCGTATGCCGGAAGATGCCCAGATGAAATTACAGGAAACCCTGCAGAAAATCGTCAATGAAGGTAGTGGCGGACTGATCTGCATTATTTTATAAAAAAAGAAAGATTCCGACAATTTGCCGGAATCTTTCTTTTTTAATAGGAGAATAAGAGGGATTAGTGTAAGCCTAAAGCCATCTGCATTCCCAAGCTTACCAGGGAGATGCAGATCCAGCAGCACAGACCCATGAAAATAGGTTTTCCGCCGGATTTTACAAGTTTTACGATATCGGTGTTGAAACCGATGGCCATCATTGCCATGACGATAAAGAATTTGGATAATGTTTTCAAAGGAGTGAAAACACTGCTGTCTACACCGCCCATGGTGCACAGAGTAGTGATGATGGAGGCAAGGACGAAGAAGAGAATGAAGAAGGGGAAGATCTTTTTCAATTCATAAGAGCCGCCATAATCCTCTGTTTTTTTGCTTCTTGCTTTATATACTGCCAAGAACAGTGTGATAGGAATGATTGCCAGTGTACGGGTCAGTTTTACAATGGTTGCAATTTCCAATGTGTTTGCGCCGGGGTGCATACCATCCCATGCAGCAGCAGCTGCAGTTACGGAAGAGGTATCGTTGACAGCAGTTCCTGCGAAAAGTCCAAAGCCTTCGTTTGTCAGGCCAAGTGCACCGCCCAGAGAGGGGAAGATCAGGGCAGCCAGTACGTTGAACAGGAAGATAACGGAAATTGCCTGTGCGATTTCTTCGTCATTGGCGTCAATAACAGGGGCTGTTGCCGCAATGGCAGAACCGCCGCAGATGGAGGAACCAACGCCGATGAGGATGGAGCTGTTTTCATCCATATGCATCAAGCGATGCAGGACATAAGATACGATGAGGGATGTGGCAATAGTGGATACGATGATGGGCAAAGAAGTTGCGCCAACCATTGCAATCTCAGACAGATTCAGGCCGAAACCAAGCAGAATAACTGCATACTGCAGAATCTTTTTGGATGTGTATTGAATGCCTTTCTGGAACATTCCTTTCTGACGGAAGACCTGTGTGAGGATCATCCCAAGAACGATGGCAAAAACGGGAGCACCTATGACAGGAAACTTATGCCCTAGCCACCAGCATGGCAGTGCAAGCAGAAAACATAACAGTACGCCGGGAAATTTTTCTTTTACTTGTAACATAATCGCAACTCCTTTTTTATTCTGGAAAATTCAACCAATCTTTTTGTTGTGTTTAGTATAACATAAAATAA
>NZ_CAJMDQ010000062.1 GCF_905212195.1 uncultured Anaerotignum sp.
ATATTGGAAGTTACATCCGAACCGTGTATCACATGGTAAGCCATACTCCTAAGCGGTAGGCCGGAGGTTCAAATCCTCTTAGGGACGGCGCCGGAACCTTTGGGTTTCGGCTTTTTTCTTATTTTCGGAGGTGGAAACATTGCGGACAGAACAGGAAATGATGGATTTGATTCTGGAAACGGCAAGGCGAGACAGTCGGGTGTTGGCGGCGTATCTGAAAGGCTCCCGTGCCAATGAAAATGTGCCAAAAGATGTCTATCAGGATTTTGACATCATGTACGTGGTGAAGGAAGTGGCGCCTTTTCGGGAAAATACCGCATGGCTGGACGTGTTCGGCGAAGTCATACTGAAGCAGGAGCAGGACGACGATTTCGGTTACGGAGAACGGTTCGGCATCCGCGGAGATTATGACAAAAGCTATTCCTGGCTGCTGCTTTTTGCTGATGGCAACCGCATCGACATTGGCGTGGAAACACTGGAAATCATGGAGAAAGGGAAAAACCGCAACCGCCTGTTTGTGCCCCTTTTGGATAAAATCGGCTGTCTGCCCCAATTTCCCCCGACGGATGAGGAATTTTGGGTGCAAAAGCCAACGGAAAAACGGTTTTTGGGCTGCTGCAACGCCTTTTACTGGAATTTGTGCGATGTGGTAAAAGGGTTGGCGCGGCAGGAGATGCCCTTTGCCATGACCACTTATCATACATTAGTGCGCCCTATGCTGGAACAGATGCTCCAGTGGCAGGTGGGGATACAGACGGATTTTAGTGTATCTTGCGGCAAGCTGGGAAAATATCTGAAAAATTATCTGCCCAAGGAGCAGTATGAACTGTATCTGGAAACACTGCCCGACGGTGATTTTTCCCATTTCTGGAAAGCTATCGAAAAGGCGTGTATCCTTTTTCGGCAGACCGCGGAGCAAACAGCGGAAGCACTTGGTTTTGTTTTTCCTGAAAAAGAGGAAAGCGGTTTTCGCCAGTATGCGGATATTGTAAAAGAAGAAATGGAAAAATAAAAAAATAAAACCACCCCAAAAGGGTGGTTTTTGTATTTAAGATTCTTTGCAGGCATTGCCCCTGATTCTCTGAGAAACCAGTTTCTGGAACAGGAAGGTGAATACCAATGCGAAAAGCACGCCCAGAATGGTGTCTGTGATACGGAGCACAACGGCATTTCCCAGACCATAGATGCCTGTTGCCAGCATCAGGGCGCCAAAGCAGTTGAAAGCGGTTTTATAACGGTAATCCCGGCAGAAACCAAGGCACAGACCGCCCAAGGGCCCTAGCAGGAAATGGAGGGAATCGGGTGTAATGAGATAAATGACCAGATACGTGCCGGAGCCTGCGAAAACCCCAACGATACGCTGCCAGAACCTTGTGGTGACGCTGTCGGAATAGGGATATTCACACAGCAGGGATGCGCAGGCAAAGCCCATCCACATGAACCGTTCCACGCCGAAGTATCGTCCGGCGGTGAGCACCAGACTAACGCCCAAAGCCATGCGGAACTGCCACAGATGGACGATGTTGTGCAGGTCGAACCGCTGAAGCACATGGTGGAAACGAACTTCCCCGTGGGCGTGGCGATGTTTCCGATACAGGATGATGGCGCAGAGGAGATAACCAACAACTGCCATCATGGTTCTTCTTGCCAGTGCTTCGCCAAAAACGGGATTGCCTGTCAGGTATACATAAGCGAAGCTGTACAGACCGCCGTTGCCCAGTTCAGGCTTTTGTGTGGTCATATAGAGCAGCAGGAAAAAGCTCACAAAATGCAGGGGAATGGCAAGATAAGGCGGTGCCACTGCCACAGCGGTGGGGGTGAACAGCAAAATTGCCAGAGCCGCCGCCAATGTCACCAGGGAATCCCCCATACAGTATTCAAAATTTACGAAACGAATCCCCAGCAGGATACAGAACAGCGCCACTGCCAAAGGGGTGTTGTCCTGACCGAATACTTTTGCAAGGCCACTGATGAACACCACCGCAAAGCCTACAATGAGCAGGGAACGCAGTGCCATGGCAATCCAGTAAAACCGTTTTTCTGCCGCTGTATCACACTGGGCGATTTTCGCTTTCAATATGGCCGGGTCCATTTGTAACGCATTATAAAAAGTCATGGACATCACTCCTTTTCTTCCTTTTTGATATGGGAAACAATCTTGTCTGTATACTGTAAAAAGGCCTCAAATTCTTCTCCGGTGCTTCTCCACAGGTCGTAAAAGGGCTGCAATATGATTTTGTAGCCTTTTTGCAGTTCTTCCACGCCGGTATCTGTCAGATAGATTTTGTAGCTCCGTTCGTCATGAGGCTGTTTTTCCTTGCGGATGCAGTTTTTTTCCAAAAGGCTTTTCAGACAGCGGCTGACAGCTTCTTTTTTCATGCCGCTGCGCTGGCTCAGCAGAACGGGGGTATTCTGTTCCGGCTCCTGATACAGCCATGCCAGCAGTTCACATTCGCTGACGGTGAGATTGGTTTGTTTTGCGGGCAGAAGCAGACGTGTCAGCTTTTGTACTTGCTTCTGGTAATATACCATATCCATCCAATCCATCTCCATTTCTGCACCTCCATGCACTTAACAAAGTTAATTAACAGTGTTAATGATATCGCGGAAAGGCTGGAATGTCAAGGGGAGAAGTAAATCTTTGTAAAATCCACATAAAAATAAAACGGCCGGAACCCTCTGTGTTGTCAGGATTTCGGCTGTGAAACGAAAAAAGCTGAAATCCTCCGGTATGATAGAGATTTCAGCCTTTTTGTTTTCTGATATGTGTTTATTTGATGGGGATTTCTCCATGTTCCTTCTCAAATTTCTGGATGCAGTCCCGAATGAGGATGTTGACCTGACTGTTGGCAGAACGGCCTTCGTAGTCGGCAACGAAATGGAGTTTGTGCAGCATGGCTTCGTCAATGCGGATAGAAACGCTTTTAATTCCCATATTCTCACCTCAAAATAAATTTATAATGCATTTATTTTATATCTAAAATGTGTTATTATGTTCAAAATAGATATTGTTCGTAGCTATGATATATCTAAATCATATCTGAAAGAGGTGATAATCATGCAGGGAAAAATCTGTTGTTTCTTCGGTCATCGGGATGCCCCCGATACCCTTGCCGATGATTTGTATACTGCCGCCGAGGAGATGGTGCTGCTGGAAGGCGTCACCACCTTTCTGGTAGGGGGACACGGCAATTTTGACTTTCTGGCAGCCCAAATAGTGCGGAAATTGCGGATGGTCTATCCTCATATCCGTTTGGTGCTGGTGGCGGCCTATGCCTCTGCTCTCCGCAGTCCAAGGGTGAGAGAAGGGGGATTTGATGAGGCTTTTGTGCCGGATACGCTGGCAAAGGTGCCTTTCAAAGCCGCCATTGTCTGCCGTAACCGCTGGATGGCCCAGCAGACGGATTTTGTCATTGCGTATGTCATCCGAGCAGAAGGCGGGGCCTATACCGCCGTGGAGTATGCCAGAAAAAAAGGGAAAAAAGTCTGTTTGATATAGTAAAACAAAAAGGTATGGAACTTAGGGGCATCTTCCTAAGAAAACAAAGAAAGCCAAAACCCTTATGATTATAAAGGATTTTGGCTTTCTTATTTTTTGAAGATTTTTTGTTATGTTTTCTTATGAAGGCAGCCGTCGCAATTCCCCTTAAGAAATCAAGAAAAAGGAAAATCAATGTTTTCTTAAGGGGAAGTTGCTTTTTTCCATACCTTTTTTATCAATACGCTTTTCGCTTTATTTTGCAAAGAATTTAGAGTAGTATCCCATGACGAAGATGAACAGTACGATCAGGGGCAGTACCCATTTGATGTAGATGCGCAGGCAGTTGGGGAATTTCAGCCCTTTGCCCGCATTGGCTTCTGCCAGGAAGTTGTCCCAGCCCCAGCCCATTTTCCAGCTGCAGAACAGGACGAAGATCAGGCTGCCCAGAGGCAGGATGTTCTGACTTACCAGGAAGTCTTCCAGATCCAGCACTGCGGTGTCAGGACCGAAGGGCTGGAAGCCGCTCCACAGGTTATAGCCCAGCACACAAGGCATGGACAGCAGAATGATGGCAATCACATTGATGATGATAACTTTCTTTCTGCTGGCGTTGGTCAGGTCTGTGGCAAAGGAAATGATGTTCTGGAACACGGCAATGACGGTAGAGAAAGACGCAAAGCACATGAACAGGAAGAACAAAGAGCCCCAGAGTCTGCCGCCGGGCATGTTGTTGAACACGTTAGGCAGTGTAACGAAGATCAGGGAAGGCCCCTGACCGGGGTTTACGCCGTAAGCGAAGCATGCAGGGAAGATGATCATACCAGCCATGAACGCCACGAAGGTGTCCAGAATGGTGATGAGGATGGCTTCCCCTGTGAGAGAACGGGATTTGTCGATGTAACTGCCGAAGATGGCAATGGCACCGATACCGATACTCAGTGTGAAGAACGCCTGACCCAGTGCCGCGAAAAGCACTTCCAGCAGGCCATATTCTTTCAGTGCGCCAAAGTTGGGTTTCAGGTAGAATTCCAGACCAGCTTCGCCGCCTTCCAGCAATGCAGAACGGATTGCCAGTACAATCATCAGAAGCAGAAGCATCAGCATCATGACTTTGGTGATTTTTTCTACGCCGGCCTGTAAGCCCTGTGCGCAGATGGCAAAGCAAATGAGAACAACCACTACCATAAATCCAGTCATCAGACCGGGTCTGCCCAGCATGGTGTTAAAGGCTGCGCCGATGCCTTCTGCATCCAGCCCGTCAAAACCGCCGGCAGCTGTTTTGAAGAAATAGTAAAGCATCCAGCCGGCGACTGTGGTGTAGAACATCATCAGGATGTAGTTGCCGGCCATGCCGAGATATTTATACCAATGCCATTTGGTGCCTTTCGGCTCCAATACGTCCATGGCCCGAGCGATACTGCGCTGGCTGCCACGGCCCACAGAAAGTTCCGCCACCAGAATGGGAATCCCCATCAAAATCAGAAAGGCGATGTAAATCAGCACAAAGGCTGCGCCGCCATACTGTCCGGTGATGTAGGGAAATTTCCACACGTTCCCCAGCCCGATTGCGCAGCCTGCGGAAATGAGGATGAAGCCCAGTCGGGAGGAGAACCTTTCTCTTTTTTGTTCCATAAATGATACCCTCCTACTTGTGAAACAATAATATTGTATAAAAATAAGTGCACACATTTGGCAAAAATACCAGATGCGGTGAGGTCTATTATAGTAGGGTGTATAGAAAAAAACAATGGAGTGAGGCAAAATGCACGATATATTATCAGACATCATGGCAGAATCGCCGAAAGACAAGGCAAAACCGTAAACCAAAAGAAATTGGAGTTTTTGCAAAAGGAATGTGGTTCCATCTGGCATTTTGCGGAAAATCGTGTTATCTTGTTTAAAGAGAAATACAAGGGAGGAATATGCTATGAGAGAATTGACAGCATTACTGAAAAAAGAAATCAGCCCCGCTTTGGGCGTTACAGAAGTAGGTGCCATTGCACTGGCTTCTGCTAGGGCAGCAGCGGCGGCTGAAGGGAATATCAAGAAAATCCATGTGGAAATGAACGGCGGCATGTATAAAAACGCCTTTTCCTGCGCCATCCCCGGCACAAAGGAACTGGGCTGCGAAATGGCTGCCCTGCTGGGGGCTGTCTGCGGTGACTGGACACTGGGACTGGAATGTCTGAAACCCGTCACAGAAGCCGACGCAGACCGTGTGAAAGCCATGGGTATTGACGTAACCACTGCTGTAGACAAATCCAAAGAAGAAATCTACATTCTGGCAGAAGTGGAAACAGATAAAGGCACAGGCAAAGCCCTCATCGAAGCAAAACACAGCAACATCACAAAGGTTTGGAAAGACGGCGAAGTGATTTTTGAAGCGGAAACAAAGGCAGCGGAAGCGGAAAAGCCTTTTCCTTTCGATACGGTGACCGTAGCGGATTTCGTGGACTATGTAAAAACAGTCCCTGCGGAAGAAATTGCCTTTGTGCAGGATATGATTGACATGAACTGCGCTCTTTCCGCAGAAGGTGCAAAAGGCGCAGGCCTTTCCATTGGCGCTACACTGGATGCTTTCCGTGCAAAAGGCGTTCTGGGGGATGATATGATTTCCAGCGCACAGCATTTGACCACAGCGGCGATGGATGCCCGTTTGGCTGGTCTGCCTTTCCCTGCCATGAGCATTGTGGGCAGTGGTTCCCATGGTATTCTGTGCTCCATGCCTGTGGTTTCTTACGGCAGAAGCATCGGCGCAGACGAAGACACCATTCGCAGAGCCGTGGCTCTCAGCGGTCTGATTACCATTTACAGCAAACATTACACCGGCAGATTGTCTGCTCTTTGCGGCTGCGTACTGGGCGGCGGCAGTGGTGCGGCGGCTGGTATCGTCCTGCTCATGGGCGGCGGCGCGGCAGAAGTGGCTGCGGCTATGGACCATATGGCAGCAAACCTGACAGGTATGATTTGCGACGGCGGTAGCACTGGATGCGCCCTGAAGGCTTATGCAGGGGTACATGCGGCATTCCTTTCCGCAATGCTTGCTATGAATGGCACAGCAATCCCTCATAACTTCGGCGTTATCGGTTCCACAGCGGAACAGACAGCCAAAAATCTGGGTCGTATCAGCATGGAAGGCATGGCGCCCATGGACAGCACCATCATTTCCGTTATGCAGGAAAAACGATAAGGCGGTAATACGGGGAGAAAAGGGGAGAGTTTCACATGAAAGAAGTATTCGATGCCGTCAATCAGGTTTTTGACTTTGTGGTACCCATTGCAGATTTTCTGTGGGGGTTCCCAACCAATTTTGATTGGTATGCATCCATTCCCATTTTGGGGAATTTGTCCTTTGCCATTGTTATCCTCATTGGCTCTGGTATCTTTTTCAGCATCAAGACCGGATTTATTCAGGTGACCCATTTCCGTAAGGGTCTGCGGATTCTTATTGACCGGAAAACAGCGGCTGTAGGTATCACACCTCTGGCGGCATTCTTCCTCAGCTCTGCCATGCGTGTAGGACCGGGGAATATCATGGGTGTCACAGGCGCCATTGCCGTTGGCGGCCCCGGTGCCTTGTTCTGGATGTGGGTCAGCGCCTTTTTCGGTATGGCAACGGCATTTATGGAAGCCACACTGGCACAGATTTTCAAAGAAAGAAAAGGCGATGAACTGGTAGGCGGTCTGCCGTTCTATGGCAAGAAAATCATGGGCAACCGGGCGTGGGTAGGTGTTCTGCTTTCCTGTATCTTCATTTTGTACGCCATGTTCTGTCTGCCTGCTCAGGCGTTCAATGTATTTTCTTCTGTAGGCTCTGTGGCGGAAATCATCACAGGGGAAACATTCTCACGGACATCTATGCTTTACTGCATCACAGGTATCCTGCTCATTGGCGGCACTACGTTTTTTGCCTTTGGCGGTATCCATAAGATTACCGCAGTGACAGACAAAATGGTACCTGTCATGGCAGTGATTTACTGCGGTACAGTATTGCTTATTGCGATTTTGAATATCGGCACCATCCCGTATTTCTTTGGTGCGGTATTTGGCGGCGCATTCACACCGGAAGCTGTTTTCGGCGGTTTCTTCGGCACAGCCCTTGCACAGGGGGTAAAACGTGGGCTCATGTCCAATGAAGCAGGTCAGGGGACTATCACCATGTCCGCCGCTGCTTCTGACGCAGAACATCCCTGTGAACAGGGCGTAGTGCAGGCATTGGGTGTTTTTCTGGATACCATGGTGGTCTGCACATTGTCCGGCTTCATCGTTGTTATGGCGCATCTGTGGAGCGCAGACCCGGCAGCTTGGGAAGGCCTGAAAACCCAGCAGCTGCCTTTGTATCTGGCGTCCATTACCTCTTTGACACCGGGCAGCGGTGCCGATAGTCTGGTGACACTGCTCATCAGTGTCTGCTATGGATTGTTCGCCTATACTTGTATTGTGGGCTTCATCATTTTTGCGGAGATTGCCGCAAACCGTATCAGCCGCAAACGTCCCTTCATTTATTTTGTGCGGATTCTGGGGGCGCTGGTGTTCATTCCCTTTGGGGTGCTGTCCGTTATGGCAGGGCTGGAACTGGGGAACCTGTGGTATATCTCAGACCTTGGCAATATCATCATCGTGTACTGTAACTTGCCTGTGCTTTTTGTGGGGGCAAAATATGCTTTCCGCGCCACACGGCATTTCAAGAAAAAAGACGGTACACCCTTTACCTCCGATATTGTGGGCATTACCTGCGATTATTGGGATGAAAAGGCGAAACAAAAAAGCTGATTTGCAAAACAGAGAAACCCTAAGCGTTTTTTCATAAGAAAAGAAAGATAGCCGGAATCATCGTGAACAGAAGATTCCGGCTATTTTCCTTTTCTGAAGGGGAATTTGCTTTGTTTTCCCCCTTTTTGTTCTTCGCAGAAAGAAAAAAATAAAATTTTGTATTTTTTTTTGAAATTTGGTGTTGACAGAACTGCAAATCTGCGTTACAATGTACAAGCATCAAAGATGCGATGTGCCCAGATAGCTCAGTTGGTAGAGCAGAGGACTGAAAATCCTCGTGTCACTGGTTCGATTCCGGTTCTGGGCATTTTTTTATGTACTACAATAATAAATCCTACTACTACTGGAAAAAGGAAGCACGTGCTTCCTTTTTTTCCTATATATGAAAAAAAGAAATAGAAAGTGGTGGAGAGATGAAACGCCTGGATTTGATTTTGATTGCAGGGGTATTGGTTTTAGCGGGGATTATCTATCTGGTGTTTTTGGGCAGCGCCGAGGACGGCGGCAAAGCGGTTATCACCGTGGACGGACAGGTGGTGCAGGAACTGCCTTTGGACGAAGATACCACCTATCAGGTGGATACACCGGAGGGATATAATATAGTAGAAATCAAAGATGGCTGGGCGGATGTCATCGAAGCGGACTGCCGGGACGGTCTTTGTGCCGACCAGAAGCGGATTCACAAAACAGGAGAAACCATTGTCTGCCTGCCTCATAAAATGGTGGTCACCATTGAAGCAGGTACGGAAAATACAGTAGATGCGGTGGTGGGATGATATGAGAAGCGGTAAAGTAGCACAATACGGACTTTTTGCGGCGTTGGCCATCCTCATGGGCTATGTGGAAATGCTCATTCCCCTGCCTTTGCTGGTGCCCGGTATGAAGCTGGGTCTGGCAAACGTCATCATCGTCATTGTCCTGTATCATATGGATACCAAGTCAGCCTTTTTCATTTCCCTGGTGCGTGTCCTCATGTCAGGATTGCTGTTCCAGGGCTTCGCGGGTCTGCTGTACTCTCTGGCAGGTGCCCTCCTTTCTCTGGCTGTCATGGCCCTTTTGAAGAAAACAGGAAAGGTCAGCATCACTGGCGTCAGTGTCATGGGCGGTGTGTTCCATAATGTGGGGCAGATCATCGTGGCAGCGGCTGTGGTGGAAAACATCAAAATGGCATATTATCTGCCGTTCTTGCTGGTGACTGGCGTAGTGACCGGCTTTGTTATCGGTGCTGTAGCCCGTTTGGCATTGGGCTATCTGCAAAGAAGAACCTAAGAAAGTCGCCTTTTTGCAGGCAAAAAATGACGAATTTTCACAAAAACAAAAAAAATGTCTCTGCCCCCTTGAACAGGGGGCTTTTTAGTGCTAAAATCGTATGCAATACAAGGACAACGGCATGTTGTATACACAAAAGAGAAATCAGAAATGGAAAAAAGAAATTTCGGCAGAATCGTAAGGTAGGAAAAGAACAGAAAAACGCGCTTTTCCTCTTTTTTTATCCAAGAAACCCAAAAGCCTCCGGGCTTTTATGATAGTCAACCATCACCCAGTATTTGAAAAGGAGAGAAGAAAATGGCAACTTACTTTACAGAACCTTCCAGAACTTTCAGCGAATACCTGCTGGTACCCGGGTATTCTTCCAAAGAATGTATGGTAGATAACGTGAGTCTGAAAACACCCGTGGTAAAATTCAAAAAAGGTGAAGAACCTGCTTTGACCATGAACATTCCACTGGTTTCCGCTGTTATGCAGGCAGTATCTGACGACAAAATGGCAGTGGCTCTGGCAAAAGAAGGCGGCATTTCCTTCATTTTCGGCTCTCAGTCCATCGAAAGCCAGGCAGCAATGGTAGCAAGAGCAAAGGCTTACAAAGCTGGTTTCGTTATCAGTGATTCCAACATCAGCCCCGAAAGCACACTGCAGGATATCCTGAACCTGAAAGAAAGAACAGGTCACTCCACAGTAGCTGTTACTACAGATGGTACTGCACAGGGCAAACTGGTAGGTATGGTAACAAGCAGAGACTACCGTGTGAGCCGTCTGGACAAAGACGTGAAAGTAAAAGAATTCATGACTCCTCTGGATCAGCTGATCTATGCGCCTGCTGGTACAACACTGAAAGAAGCAAACGACATCATCTGGGACAACAAGATCAACCAGCTGCCTATCGTAGACGATGAAGGCAGACTGCAGTATCTGGTATTCCGTAAAGACTACGACAGCCATAAAGAAAACAAAAATGAACTGCTGGACGCACAGAAACGTTATGTAGTAGGCGCTGGTATCAATACCCGTGACTACAAAGAACGTGTGCCCGCACTGGTAGAAGCAGGCGTTGACATCCTGTGCATCGACTCCTCCGAAGGTTATTCCGAATGGCAGAAAATGACTCTGGACTGGGTAAGAGAAACATACGGCGACACCGTTAAAATCGGCGCTGGTAACGTTGTAGACGCAGAAGGCTTCCGTTTCCTGGCTGAATGCGGCGCAGACTTCGTTAAAGTTGGTATTGGCGGCGGCTCCATCTGTATCACAAGAGAACAGAAAGGTATCGGCCGTGGTCAGGCTTCCGCAGTCATCGAAGTGGCACAGGCAAGAGATGAATACTACAAAGCAACAGGTATCTATATCCCCATCTGCTCCGACGGTGGTATCGTTTACGACTACCACATGACACTGGCACTGGCTATGGGTGCAGACTTCATCATGCTGGGCAGATACTTCGCTCGTTTCGACGAAAGCCCTACAAACAAAGTAAACATCAACGGTAGCTACATGAAAGAATACTGGGGCGAAGGTTCCTCCAGAGCAAGAAACTGGCAGCGTTACGACATGGGCGGCGATGCAAAACTGTCCTTTGAAGAAGGCGTTGACTCCTACGTTCCTTACGCAGGCAGCCTGCATGACAACGTAAACCTGTCTCTGAAGAAAGTAAAATCCACCATGTGCAACTGTGGTGTTCTGTCTATCCCCGAACTGCAGGAAAAAGCAAAGATCACTGTTATTTCCACAACCAGCTTGGTAGAAGGCGGCGCTCACGACGTACTGCTGAAAGACTCCAGCAAAAACTACAAATAAGATATTTTTGGGCAGAGAAGTCAAATTCTCTGCCTTTTTTCTTCTATATAATTAAGAAGAAAACCAAAAGAAAAAGCCATCTTCTTTTTGAACAGAAGATGGCTTTTTTATGCCGTTTTTATGGAGTTTGGAACAGGGGAATCACCATGTTTTCCCCATCATCATGGCAATGTCCATGAGTTCTGTCACCATGGCGTATGTTTCGTCGGGGTCTTTCAGACGTTCTCTGGTTTCCTCGTCGCTGTCAAAGCTGGCAACCAGCTCCCCGTAGATGTTGCAGAAATCCACCTGCCAGTCCTCGGTGACATTTTTGTATTTGCGCAGGTGATAACACACCTCGCTTAAATCCTGAAAGGTATAAGTATCGTGAATCATGGCTTTCGCTCCTTTCGTTTCTCTGGCATTAGTATACCAAAAAAAGCGGGAGTGGAAAAGAAAAATTCAAGTTATATGATACATTTTTCAGAACGCGGAAGGGTTTGGGAAACAAAGAGTCAACATGTTTGCTTTGCAAACGCCAGCCATAAAAGGCTGTCCGCATCTCTTGCGGTGTGGGGTTTCCCAAATGGAATCCCAAGGGGAAAAGCGGGAGTTTCAAGGCTTTTGAGCTGATGGATATTCTGCACCCCGAAGAAAACGGGGGCAGCAAAGCTGACTTTGCGGAGCAAAGTGCTTGACCCAACTGCTTTATACTTCTGCCTAATCGTCAAAGGCCCCCATGAAATGAGCCTTTGACGAAAGGTGTTCGACTTCGTCGACACCTTTGAATTACATCTTTCTTGCCAGATCAACCATTTCGATGGCAGAGCATGCCACGTCATAGCCTTTGTTGCCTGCTTTTGTGCCAGCGCGTTCGATGGCCTGTTCGATGGTGTCTGTGGTCAGTACGCCGAACATCACAGGTACGCCTGTTTCCAGAGCGATGTGTGCTGTGCCTTTGGAAACTTCGTTGCAAACGTAGTCATAATGGCTGGTTGCACCGCGGATGACTGCGCCCAGACACAGGATGGCGTCATATTTGCCGCTTTTTGCCATTTTCTGTGCGATGGTGGGGATTTCAAAAGCCCCGGGAACCCATGCAATAGAAATATCGTCACCGTCTACGCCGTGACGTACCAGAGCGTCTTCTGCGCCGCTGACCAGTTTGCTTACGATAAATTCGTTAAATCTTGCGGCAACAATGCCGATTTTCATACCCTTGCCGTTTAAATATCCTTCTAAAACTTTCATTGCTGTATCCTCCTGACTTTGTTTTTATAAAATGTGAGAGAAAATGTGACCCATTTTCTGCTGTTTTGTCTGCAAATAGAATTCGTCATCTTCCTGGGGTTCGATTTCGATGGGCACACGTTCCACAATGGAAACGCCGAAGCCGTCCAGACCATAAACCTTTGTGGGGTTGTTTGTGAGGAGCCGCAGTTCTTTTGCACCTAAATCCTGCAAAATCTGTGCACCAATCCAGTATTCCCGCAGGTCAGGTGCAAAGCCCAGTTCCAGGTTGGCTTCTACGGTATCTCTGCCTCTTTCCTGCAGTTCGTAGGCTTTCAGTTTGTTAATCAGGCCGATGCCTCTGCCTTCCTGACGCATATACAGCAGGATGCCTCTGCCTTCTTTTTCAATCTGCGCCATGGCTGCCGCAAGCTGCTGTCCGCAGTCGCAGCGGCGGGAACCGAATACGTCACCTGTCAGGCATTCAGAGTGCACACGGCACAGCAGGTTTTTGCCGTCGCCGATGTCGCCTTTTACCAGTGCAACGTGGTGTTCGCCAGTCAGGTCGTTCACATAACCGAAAATGCGGAATTCGCCGTATTTTGTGGGCATTTTTGCTTCTGCTTCCCGAATGACGTGTTTTTCGTTGCGGCGGCAGTAGTTCTGCAAATCGTGGATGGTGATGAATTTCAGGTTATATTTGTCAGCCAGTTCCCACAGGGAAGGGGTGCGCATCATGGTGCCGTCGTCTGCCATGATTTCGCAGCACAGACCGCACTGTTTCAGTCCAGCCAGACGCAGCAGGTCAACAGTAGCTTCTGTGTGTCCTTCTCTGGTGAGCACGCCGCCTCTGCGGGCAATGAGAGGGAACATGTGACCGGGACGACGGAAATCTTGAGGTTTTGCGTCGTCTTCCACGCATTTTCTTGCGGTGTAGCCACGTTCTTCGGCAGAAATGCCTGTGGTGGTGTCTACATGGTCAATGGAAACGGTGAAGGCGGTGCAGTGGTTGTCTGTATTGTCAGAAACCATCTGGGGCAGCATGAGCTTTTTGCCCAGTTCTTCACTCATGGGCATGCAGATGAGCCCTTTGCCGTGGGTTGCCATAAAGTTTACGTTTTCTGTGGTGGCAAATTCTGCCGCACAGATGAGATCCCCTTCGTTTTCTCTGTCGGGGTCGTCAGTCACCAGAATCATACGACCCTGACGCAGTTCTTCCAATGCTTCTTCGATGGTGTTATATTCACGCATAACGTAATCCTCCTATGTTTAAAATCCGTTTTCCCGGAGGAAATCCATGGTCAATGTGGATTTCTTGGGGGTGGATTCTGTGTTCTTTGCTAAAAATTTCTGAATGTATTTGCCGATGACGTCTGTTTCCAGATTGCAGGCGTAGCCTTTGGGACGGTCTAAAAGGGCCGTATGTCCGCCGGTGTGGGGGATGATGCCCACACGGAAGCTGTCTTTGCCCACATCCATCACTGTCAGGCTGGTGCCGTCAATGGCGATGGAACCTTTTTCCACAATGCCCGAAAGGATTTCCGGGTCTGCGCCGATGGTAAGGACAACAGCTTGTCCTTCCGGTTTCTGGGAAAGGAAAGTGCCTTGCCCGTCAATGTGCCCCGTGACCATATGCCCGCCAAAACGCCCGTCTGCTGCCATGGCTCTTTCCAGATGTACCACGCTGCCCCGTTTCAGGCTGCCCAGATTGGTGCGGCGCAGGCTTTCCGCCATGACAAAGGCTGTAAAGCCGTCTTTTTCCAGTTTCGTCACCGTCAGACAGGTACCGTTGACGGCAATGCTGTCCCCCAGCTTTGTGCCGCCCAGTACGGTGGTTGCAGCAATTTGCAGCTCGCCGCCGTCTTTGGTGAGGGAAACACCCCGAATGGTGCCCAGTTCCTCAATGATGCCTGTGAACATTTACTTCGCCTCCTGTTTCGGGAAATCATAAACGCAGAGTACATCGTTTCCAAAGGTCTGTACTTCTGCCAGATGCAGGTCGGCCGCTTCCGATGGAAGGGATATGCCATCTCCTGCAATGGGTGATTTTGCTGCTGCGCCCCCAAATACTTTTGCCCCAATGTATACATACGCCCGTTGTATCAGGTTTTCTGCCAGAAAAGCCCCGTTCAGTGTGGCGCCGCCTTCCAGCAGGATGCCGCTGATTTGTTTTTCCCCCAGTCTGTCCATAAGGGCAGGGAGGGGAACTTTTTCCCCGTCAAAGACCAGCACTTCCGCGCCTTTTGCTGTCAGAGCTGCCTGTTTTTCTTCGTCCTTGGAACAGGTTGCCACAATCAGTGGAATGTCTTTTGCCGTCTGCACCAGTTTGCTGTCCAGCGGAATCTGTAATTTGCTGTCACAAATGATGCGGATGGGATTTCGTCCATCATCTCCCAGCCGGCAGTTCAGCATGGGGTCGTCTGCAAGAACGGTGCCGATGCCTGCCAGAATGGCCGGATACCGCCGCCGCAGCTGGTGTACATGATGGCGGCTGTCCTCGTTGGTAATCCACTGGGATGCGCCGGTGACTGTGGCGATTTTCCCGTCGGCAGTCATGGCGTATTTCATGGCCACATAAGGCCGCTTTGTGGTGATGTAGTGAAAGAAAGGACCGTTGAGGGCGTCACATTCCTCACGGAGGAAATCTTCTTCCACCTCAACACCTGCCGCTCTCAAAATAGCTGCCCCTTTGCCTGCCACCTTGGGATTGGGGTCGCGGGAACCAATGACCACTTTGGCAATGCCGGCTTCCAGCAGGGCTTCTGTGCAGGGTGGTGTCTTGCCGTAGTGACAGCAGGGCTCCAAAGTCACATAGATAGTGGCGCCTTTGGGTGAGGTGCGGCAGTTTGCCAGCGCGTTGCGCTCTGCGTGGAGTTCGCCAAAGCGTGCGTGCCAGCCTTCCCCGATGATCTCGCCGTCCTTGACAATGACCGCGCCCACCAGTGGGTTGGGGTCAACGGCACCGATGCCGTTTTTGGCAAGGGCAATGGCGTGCCGCATAAAATCCTGTTTTTCCATTTTCGCCACTTCCTTTTCTGCAAAAAAATAACCCTGAACAGACGGGAAACCGTCCACTCAGGGCTTTAAAATCCATGAAAAAAATACGCATATCCAAAACAAAGGGTACCACAAACACACCCCTTTTTGGTATACACAAAAGAACAGAACAAAAACAGAAAAATCTGCCTTGTGCTGTTATGATCTTCTTCCATCCAGACTATACTGTCGGTTTTGGAATCTCACCAAATCCTGACTTG
>NZ_CAJMDQ010000063.1 GCF_905212195.1 uncultured Anaerotignum sp.
TCATGCACGAAACACTTTTCTTAAACATTGCGCTGCAAAGAAAGAAATCAGACAAGCCCAATGATATAAAACTTATTGTATGACCACATGATGGAATCTCCATGATGTTTTGAAAAAAATAAGTTTTCAGAATGGATTGACTGAAAATGGCTTTTTTTCGGCAAAAATGGGTGAGAGAACAACGAAAAGCTTTGTCATATCTCATTTACAGACCAGAATAAGATATATCAGAGAGATATGAAACCAAAAGTATGCACAATGCCTAGTATATAAACTGGGGAAAAAGTTATAAAACATGTCTGCATTTTGTTTATTTTTATTGCAAAAAAACCAAAATAATGGGATAATTCTAGGTGAGTTATTGTCAAATCTTTGAAAATAACTTATTTCCTATTTTTTTTGCGTAAATTTGATTTTTTCTGTCTGATATTACCTAAAAAATTAAAAATTTAATTTAAATGCAAAAAAACACACAAAAACATTGACAGATTGTATAAATTCATGTACTATATAGTTAAAAGTGCACTGTGCATAGTTTGAAACGGTACGAAAACGGTCAGTGTAATGTAATTGTGAAAAATTGATGTAATATCGTGTAAATTCCGAAAGGTTTTATATTATTTAGATACTCTTGTATCTAAACGGAAAAAAGGGGATCGTGCAAAAAAAGAGGAGAAAACATCGTATCAGTGGTTGGATTACGATGCTACTTAAAAAAGGAGAAAGGAGGCAAGTAAGTTAGAAATGTTACCGGATTTATAACTGTAATAATGTATGGAAGGGAGAATGTGTAATGAATAATCTTAAGGGTAAAGACATCATGGCGGTTGGCTTAACAATGTTTGCGATTTTCTTCGGCGCAGGCAACTTGATCTTTCCGCCCTATTTGGGGAGAATGACAGGCGCGGAATGGTTCCTGGGATTCTTTTTCTTCTTTATCGTAGATATCGGTGTTTCCATGATCGCTATTTTTGCTACCATTCGAAGCAACGATCTTTCCATGACTGGTATTCCCAGCAGATTAGGGAAAAAGATGGCAACCGTAGTAGCAATCATCATTGCTACCTGTCTTGCACCTTGCTTGGCTGTACCCAGAACAGCTGCAACAACATTTGAAATGGGCTGGTCACAGATGTTCCCCAGCTTAAGCATTTGGGTATTTAGCTTTATCTTCTTCGCAATTGTTTGTTTCCTGACAATTCGTCCATCTAAGGTCGTTGATATCGTAGGTAACTACCTGACACCTATTCTTGTAATTTGTGTTCTTGTACTGATCGTGCTTGGTATCGTAGATCCCATTGGCCCCATCGCAGAAGAATCTACAGTTGTTACAATCAAAGAAGGTATCATCAATGGTTATCAGACAATGGACCCTCTGGGCGTTGGCTTGATCATCGTAGCAATCATGGGTGCAGTAGCTGAAAAAGGTTACTCAACAAAAGAAGTTCAGGGTCGTCTGCTGGCAAGAGCAGCCCTGTTAGCAGGTATTCTGCTGTTCATCATCTACGGCGGCTTGACATACCTTGGTTCTACCGTTTCTTCCGGCGGTTATGAAGATTACAACCAGGCAGCACTGCTGGTAGCAATCACAGAAGAACTGTTGGGCACATGGGGCGTAATCATGATGGCAGTTATCGTATTGTTCGCATGTTTGACAACTGCAATTGGTCTGACATCTGGTTTTGCAGGTACACTGGAAAAACTGACAAACGGCAAATGCAAATATAAAACAGTCGTAATCGTAATGTCTGTATTCTCCTTCGTAGTATCTAATGCTGGTATCGACAAAATCATCAGCGTAGCAGCACCTATTCTGTCTGTAATCTTCCCTTGCTTCATCACAATGTCCGTATTGATGTTCTTCGGGAAATATATCAAAAATGATAACGTAATCAGAGTGGCAACACTGTTTGCATTCGTAATCAGCTTGTCTGAAGTTCTGGCTGGTTTTGGTCTGCCTCTGACATATACTCAGTTCCTGCCACTGCATGAATACTCTCTGGGATGGATCCTGCCCGCAGTTATTGGCGGTATCATCGGTAAATTCATTCCCTGCAAGCAAAGTGAAGCTTAAGGAAAAAACATTTCATCGTCAAAAAATGTAACAGTACATCTCGACATATGACACAACCAAAGCAGATAAGGAGGATAGTTATGAAAAAACTGATGACAGGTAACGAAGCTCTGGTGCAGGGCGCATGGGAAGCCGGCGTATTAGTTGCTTCCGCATATCCGGGCACCCCTTCCACAGAAATTATCGAAAATATGTCTGCACGGAAGGAAGTTTACTCCGAATGGGCACCCAACGAAAAGGTAGCAATGGAAGCTGCCATCGGTGCATCTATCGCAGGTGTAAGAAGTTTGGCAGCAATGAAGCATGTAGGTCTGAACGTTGCTGCGGATCCTCTGTTTACATTCGTTTATACTGGTGTAAATGGCGGTATGGTTGTTGTAACTGCTGACGAACCCGGACAGCATTCTTCTCAGAATGAACAGGATAACAGAAATTATGCGCGTGCAGCAATGATTCCTATGATGGAACCTGCAACAAGTGCAGAAGCAAGAGATTTCATGAAAGAAGCTTACGAAATTTCTGAACGTTTTGACACACCTGTACTGATGAGAATGACCACAAGAGCTTGTCATTCCAAAGGTCTGGTAGACTGCGGCGACAGAGTGGAAAAAGCACCTGTAAAACCTTATGAGAAAAATGCAAAGAAATATGTAATGGTTCCTGCCAATGCAAAGGTGCGCAGAGTGGAACTGGCAGAAAGACTGAAAAAGTTAGAAGAATTCTCCGAACAGACACCTCTGAACTTTGTGGAAGACAATGGAAGCAAAGTAGGTGTGATCACTTCTGGTATGTGTTACTGTTTCGCGAAAGAAGTTTTTGGCGATGATGTAAACTATCTGAAACTGGGCTTTACATATCCGCTGCCTCAGAAAAAGATCACAGAATTCTGCAAAGGTTTAGATACCATCTATGTGATCGAAGAAAACGATCCACTGATCGAAGCAGAAGTACAGAGACTTGGTTTTGAAGTAAAAGGCAAAAATACATTCCCTGCTTATGATGAACTGACATCCGACGTAATTCGTAAATGTGTTCATGGCGAAGAATTTGAAACCATTGATTATGACAAAGCAAAAGTTGTTCCCAGACCCCCCGCACTGTGTGCAGGATGTCCTCATAGAGGTTTCTTCTATGAACTGGGCAAGAGAAAGAATGTCATGGTAACAGGTGACATCGGCTGGTATACACTGGGCTTTGCAGAACCTTACAACGCAATTGATTCCTGCGTATGTATGGGTGCAGCTTTCTCCACAGGTCATGGTGCTGCGAAAGCTTTCGAACAGAAGGGTGAAGATACAAGAGTGGTTGGTGTAATGGGGGACTCCACATTCTTCCACACAGGTATCAACTCCCTGACAGAATGTCTGTACAACAACTCTAAGACCGTCAGCGTTATTCTGGACAACAGAATCACAGGTATGACAGGTCATCAGGAAAACCCCGGCTCCGGCAAACACGCAGACGGCAGCGATGCAACAGCAATCGACATTGAAACCGTATGTAGAGCACTGGGAGCAAAAAATATCAGAACCATCGACCCCAACAATCTGACACTCATGAGAGAAACACTGGATTGGGCTCTTGGTCTGGATGAACCTTCTGTAATCATCACAAAATGGCCTTGCGTTCTGAAGAAATTCAGCGAAGACGATAAAGCGAAATTCCCTACAGCATACAAGACCAAAGACGTTGTAGACAAAGATAAATGTATTGGTTGTAAGCTGTGCCTGAAGACAGGCTGTCCTGCTCTTTACATTGACAGAGAAACCAAAAAAGCTGGTATCGATTCTCTGCAGTGTGTAGGCTGCGGCGTATGTGAACAGGTATGTCCGAAACAGGCAATCGGAAAGGAGCGCTAAGAAGATGAGTGATAAAAGAACAAAAAACATTTTGCTGGTTGGCGTAGGCGGTCAGGGTACAATCCTTGCTTCTAAGCTCCTGACACTGGGTCTGATGGAAGAAGGATATGACGTAAAAATGAGTGAAATCCACGGCATGAGCCAGAGGGGCGGCAGCGTATCTTCTCAGGTAAGATACGGTGAAAAAGTTTGGTCTCCCGTTATCGAAAAAGGCTCCGCGGATATGATCGTATCTTTTGAAAAGATGGAAGCTTTGAGATGGCTGGAGTATCTGAAAAAAGACGGCAAAGTTGTTGTCAATAATCATGAAATGATGCCTATGCCTGTCATCATGGGTAAGGCGGATTATTCTCCGGATATCATCAAAGAAATGCAGGATAACTGCAAAGACGTTACTGTTGTTAACGCAACAGAAGAAGCAGTCAAACTTGGCAATGGCAAAGTAATGAATATCATCCTCCTTGGCACCATCATCAAAGCCATGGGGCTGGAAGATATCAACTGGAATAAGATTGTCAGTGAAAATGTGAAACCTGCATTTGTAGAAGATAACCTGAAGGCAATTCAAGTGGGTATGAGCCTTGTGTGATACCTGCAAAAGATAAAGTAACTGCAACAAAAGAGAATGGAGGCTGAAATATGTATAATCAGTATTTTTATGGTCTTGGTAGTGCGAAATCCTGTATTCGCGAATTATTTGAATACGGCTTGCAGCAGGCAGCAGTAGTAGGTAAGGAAAACGTTTTCGATTTCTCTCTGGGCAATCCCAGTATTCCTGCTCCTCCAGCTGTAAACGAAGCTGCAATCGATATTATCAAGAATGAAGATAGTCTGCTGGTTCATGGATATAGCAGCGCACCTGGCTTTGCTGATGCAAGAGATGCGGTAGCAAAAGAACTGGCAGAACGTACAGGAACAGAAATTCATGGCGCAGACCTGTATTTCACCTGTGGTGCAGCACCTGCACTGATCGCAGTATGTAAAGCACTGAATATCGACAGCAATACAGAAATTCTGGCAGTTGCACCGTTCTTCCCTGAATATCGTCCTTTTGTTGAAAGTACCGGCAACAAATTCGTATATGTACCTGCCGATACAGAAAACTTCCAGATTGATCTGAAAACATTAGAAGCAATGATCAATGAACATACACAGGCAGTGATCATCAACTCTCCCAACAACCCCTCCGGCGTTGTATTCAGCAGAGAAACACTGGAAAAAGTGGCAGCGATCCTGACAAAGAAGAGCGAAGAACTTGGCAGACCTGTATATCTGATTTCCGATGAACCTTATCGTGAACTGGTATATGATGGTGTAGAAGTGCCTTGGGTTCCTTCTATCTACAAAGATACACTCGTATGCTATTCTTATTCCAAATCTCTGTCTCTGCCCGGCGAACGTATCGGTTATGTATATGTTCCCGAAAAAATGACAGATGCAAAAGAAATGTTTGCTGCAATCGCAGGGGCATCCAGAGTTATTGGTCATGTTTGTCCTCCGACACTGATTCAGCGTGTAGTTGCTCGCTGTGCATATGAAAAACCTGACCTGGAAGCATACGATGTAAACCGTAAACTGCTTTACAATGGTCTGAAGAAAATCGGTTATGAATGTGCAAGTCCTGACGGTGCGTTCTATCTGTTCGTAAAAGCACCCGGCGGCGATGCAAAAGCTTTCTCTGAAAAATGTAAGCTGAAAAATCTGTTGGTCGTTCCTTCCGACGATTTCGGCGTAGAAGGTTATTTCAGACTGTGCTACTGCGTAGCAAAAGAAACAATCGAAAAATCCCTGCCGATTTTTGAAGAAGTATTTAACGCATAAATGTGTATTTATTATGGAATGGAAGAAGGAGATTGAAGTATGAAGAAATTAATGACAGGTAACGAAGCTTTGGTGAGAGGCGCTTGGGAAGCTGGCGTAAATTTTGCATCAGCTTATCCCGGTACTCCCAGTACAGAAATTCTGGAAAACATGTCCGGCTACAAAGAAGTGTATTCTGAATGGGCACCCAACGAAAAAGTAGCTCTGGAAGCAGCTGTTGGTGCATCTATCGCAGGTGCAAGAAGTATGGCTTCTATGAAACACGTTGGTTTGAACGTAGCAGCAGACCCTCTGTTCTCTTTTGTATATCAGGGCGTAAACGGCGGTATGGTTATTATCACAGCTGACGAACCCGGTCAGCATTCTTCTCAGAATGAACAGGATAACAGACATTATGCAAAAGCTGCAAAACTGGCTATGATGGAACCCTCCGATTCTCAGGAAGCAAGAGCATTCATGAAAGAAGCTTTTGAAATTTCTGAAAAACTGGATACTCCTATCCTGATGAGAATGACAACAAGACTTTGCCATTCCAAAGGTATCGTAGAATGTGGCGAAAGAGAAGAAGTACCCGCTAAAAAATACGAAAAGAATATCGCTAAACATCTGAACCCTCCTGCAATCGCGAAAAAACAGAGAATCCTGCTGGAAGATAGACTGGTAAAACTGAAAGAATTCTCTGAAACAACACCCATGAACAGAATCGAAGATAACGGTAAAAAAGTTGGTGTCGTTGTTTCCGGTATGTGCTATTGCTATGCGAAGGAAGTTTTCGGTGACGATGTAAACTACCTGAAACTGGGCTTTACATATCCTCTGCCTTCTGACCTGATCACAAAATTCTGCACAGGTCTGGATACTATCTATGTAATCGAAGAAAACGATCCTATCTTGGAAGAAGAAATCCAGAGACTTGGCTTCGATCCCAAAGGCAAAAACACATTCCCTGCATATGACGAACTGACACCTGACGTAATCAGAAAATGCGTATTCGGCAAAACATACGAAAGCGTAGATTATGACAGAACAAAAGTAGTTGCTCGTCCACCCGCACTGTGCGCAGGCTGCCCTCACAGAGGTCTGTTCTATGAACTGGGCAAGAAAAAGAATGTATTGATTTCCGGTGACATCGGATGTTATACTCTGGGTTATGCAGATCCTTACAATGCAATGGATTTGAACCTGTGTATGGGCGCAAGCTTCTCCATGGGTCATGGCGCAGCTAAGAAATTTGAAATGTTCCACGAAGATATGAGAGTTGTATCTGTTCTGGGTGACTCCACATTCTTCCACACAGGTATGAACTCCCTGGTTGAATGTATTTACAATGGTTCTAAGACCGTAAATATCATTCTGGACAACAGAATCACAGGTATGACTGGTCATCAGGAAAACCCTGGTACAGGTAAACATGCTGACGGCAGCGATGCAACAGAACTGGATATCGAAACAGTATGCAGATCTCTGGGTGCGAAAAACATCAGAACAATCAACCCCAACAACCTGCAGCTGGTAAGAGAAACCTTGGATTGGGCGCTTTCTCTGGACGAACCTTCTGTTATCATCACAAAATACCCTTGCGTATTGAAGAAATTCAGTGAAGAAGATAAAGCAAAATTCCCTGAAGCATATAAAACAAAGAACATTGTTGACAAAGACAAATGTATCGGATGTAAGATGTGCTTGAAGAGCGGATGTCCTGCTTTGTTCCTGAACAGAGATGATAAGAAAGCAGAAATCGATCCTCTGCAGTGCGTAGGCTGTGATGTATGCCAGCAGATTTGTCCTAAGAATGCAATCGGAAAGGTGGAGAAATAAGATGACAAAGAGTGTATTATTGGTTGGTGTAGGTGGTCAGGGTACTATCCTTGCTTCTAAACTTTTGACATTGGGCCTGATGGAAGAAGGCTATGACGTAAAAATGAGTGAAATCCATGGCATGAGCCAGAGAGGCGGCAGCGTTTCTTCTCAGGTTAGATATGGTGATAAAGTTTGGTCTCCCGTTATTGAAAAAGGTTCCGCAGACATGATCGTGTCTTTCGAAAAAATGGAAGCACTGAGATGGCTGGAATACCTGAAAAAAGACGGTAAAGTTGTTGTTAACGATCATGAAATGATGCCTATGCCCGTTATTATGGGTAAAGCTGATTACGCAGCTGACATCATTGATGAAATCAAAAAAGCATGCCACGATGTAACTGTTGTAAACGCAACAGAAGAAGCAGTGAAACTGGGTAACGGCAAAGTTATGAACATCATCCTGCTGGGCACAATCATCAAGGCTATGAAACTGGACAACATCGATTGGGACAGAATCGTAAGAGAAAACGTAAAACCTGCTTTTGTTGAAGACAACCTGAAAGCAATCAAAGTAGGTATGGATTTGGTATAACAGGAAATACTGACTCTAGGTAAATAAAGTAGGCGAATCTCAGCAATACAACCGCTGGGATTCGCTGTTTCTAAAATTTCTAGGAAATGAGTGTTGAATTATGAATGTATATGAAGAATACAAAAAGAAACTGGTATCTGCTGAAGAAGCAGTAAAAATTGTTAAAAGTGGTGATTGGGTAGACTACAGCCAGACCTGCTCTTTCCCAGAAGATTTGGACGCTGCCCTTGCAGCACGCAGAGATGAACTGGAAGATGTCAACGTAAGAAATGCCATCAGCATGAAACCTGTTCAGGTTGTAGAACAGGATCCTGACCAGAAAGCATTTACTTATAACCTGTGGCATTGCTCCGGTATCGACAGAAAGTATGTAGATCAGGGGAGAGCTTTCTATTCTCCTATGCTTTTCAGAAATTGTGGTTCCTACTATACAAGAGGCTACGCACCCGTTAACGTTGCTATGATTACAGTAGCACCTATGGATAAAAACGGTTATTTCAGCTACGGTCTGACAAACTGCTGCATGCAGGAAATGCTGGACGCTGCTGACCATATCATTTTGGAAGTTAACCCCAATATGCCTTTTGTTTTTGGTATGGAATGTGACCATATCCATATTTCTGAAGTTGATTATGTTGTAGAAAGCACAAAACCTCTGGGTATTGCTCCCGGTGGTGCACCTTCTGAAATCGACAAAAAAATTGCGGGAAATATTTTCCCTTATCTGTATGATGGTATCACACTGCAGATTGGTATCGGCGGCATGCCCAACGCTTTGGGGGGGCTGATTGCTGATTCCGACCTGAAAGATCTTGGTATGCATACAGAACTGATGAGTGATGGCTACCTGAAACTGTATCAGGCTGGTAAAATCACAAATAAGAAAAAACTGCTGAACCGTGGCAAAGGTGTATTTTCCATCTGTAACGGTTCCACAGACCTGTATGAATTCTTGGATCACAACATTGATATCATGTCTGCACCTATGAGATACGTAAACAATCCTGAAACCATCAGACAGCTGGATCATTTTGTATCTATTAACGGCTGTGTATCCATGGACCTGTATGGTCAGGTATGCTCCGAAACATCCGGTACAAGACATATCAGCGGTACAGGCGGACAGCTGGACTTCGTAACAGGTGCATATGCTGCAGAACATGGACAGGCTTTCCTGGCAATGTCCTCCACATTCAAAGACAAACAGGGAGAAGTGCATTCTCGTATTCTGCCTAAATTTACAGCAGGTGATGTAATCACAACACCTAGAACACAGGCACCTAGAATGGTAACAGAATATGGTGTTGCACAGTTATCCGGTCTGGCAACATGGCAGAGAGCAGAAGCAATCATCGCCATTGCTCATCCTGATTTCCGTGACGAATTGATCAAAGCAGCTGAAGAACAGAAGATTTGGCGGAGATCCAACAAGCGATAGGAGGAAGACCTATGGGTGCAAGTGTAAATCGTTGGATAAAGCTGATCGCGGGGACGTTCATGTTATTGTTCCTCGGTTTGCTTTATGCTTGGTCTATTTTCAACGCTCCATTCAAAAGTGTCTATGAAAGCTGGACAGTTTCACAATTGTCCATGACATTTACAATTTCCATGATTTTCTTCTGCCTGAGTGCATTTGTGGCAGGGAATCTTGCGAAAAAAATCAGCACACAAAATATTCTGCGGATTGCAGCAGTGATGCTTTTTGTCGGATTCTTCGGGGTTTCTATGCTTAATCCTGAAGATTCCGCTACAAGCTTGATTCTTCTGTATATCCTTTATGGGTTCCTGTGCGGCAGCGGTGTCGGTATGGGTTATAATGCCATTATCAGTACAGTCAACAAAAGCTTTGCAGACAGGGCAGGTTTGGCATCTGGTGTCATGCTGCTGGGCTTTGGTCTGGGTGGTATTGTATTAGGCGGCACTGTTGGTAGTGTTATTGAAAAGATCGGCTTATTTCCGACATTCAGAATCTTAGGCATATTGATTGCAGTTGTTTTGTTTGTTGGATCAATATTCATCACACCACCTCCTGTGGAACCCGGAAAAACAGTTGAGCAGAAAAAGCCTGATGACTTTGGTTATACGGCAAGTGAAATGATCCGGGAAAAATCCTTCTGGATATTCGTTGTTTGGACAATTCTGTTGAATTCTGCCAGCCTTCTGGTAATCAACAGCGCAGCAACAATTGCAGTTTCCTTTGGTATTCCTGCTGTTTTGGGGCTCATTGTTTCTCTGTTCAATGGTATCGGACGTGTGATTCATGGCGCATTCTTTGACCGTTTTAAAGAAAAGAAATCTACCTTGCTGAATACAAGCTTCGTGCTTTGTGCAGGTATTTTGTTAACACTCGGTGCGTTCTTTAACGCTGCGCCATTCATCCTGCTGGGTCTGATCTTTAGTGGTCTTGGATATGGCGGTACACCAACATTGGCGTCTACTGTAATTCTGGATCGTTTTGGGCCCAAAAACTATGCTGTTAACTTCAGTATCGCCAACTTTTCTCTGGCACCGGCAGCAATCATTGGTCCAATGATTTCCAGTGTTTTGATTGAAAAATCCGGCGGTGCATATAATAGTACATTTTGGATGATTATCATTCTTGCGGCTGTGGCAATGGTTTTGAGATTGTTTTTGAAAGAGCAACATGCTCACAAATAACTGTCGACCAAAATAACCTCCAAAATAATGACATACTGTACATGACAAAAGAACGTTAATATTGCAAAAGAGATGTTCCTAAAATACTTCAAAATTATTGAAGCAGCCAAAGGATGTGGCTTGCCATCTGTTCATTGTGGATGGCAAGCCTTTTTAATTACCGCTGTTTTTTCAAAACAAAGATAGCCAGAATCCAAAAATGAAGGATTCTGGCTATCTTATTTTATATTTTCCTATAAGAAGTCAAATAAAAATTATATTTCTTTCGGTAAAGATTTGATGTCCTTCACTGCCTGCACAAACTGCAAAACATCTTTTGGTGCATCAAAACTGTAGAGTAAACCATAAGGAATGCTGTAATCCCAATTAACAGGAATAGAAACCAAACCGGGATGAACATCCCGCCAGCACTCAATGGTTAAGAGTACGTTTCCTGTTTCTGCACAGCGATTAAATACAGAAAGGTCATAAAACTGCGGAGTATCTTCAATATGTATTTGCGGATGATTCTTTTCCAGATCACTGCGGATATGGTCATTTGTTTCTGAATCGCCTTTTCGTACCATCATCAGCGTTTCCCCATGGAGATCTTCTATATTGATGCTGCTTCGTGATGCGAGAGGATGCTCCCTAGAAACAGCAACCATTTTTTGATACCTTCCAAGGGGAAGAAAATTGCATCTGCAAAGCCATTCTTTTGAGTCGCAGACACCAATGAGGAAGTCAAACTTTTCTCCGAGTTTTTCAATTTCAGAAAGAATCCCATCATGATTATCTGCAAAGGGAACAAGATGCAGTTTATAGGAAGGAAAATCCTGATTGACCAGATACCACAGATCCATAAAAGGTTTTGCAGGATTCAGCAAGGATGTACCAACGCAGAAGGTAGTTTCATAGTCATAAAGGGCAACTTTTGCCTTAGAAATTGCTTTTTGGGAATACTCCATCATGAATTTTGCTTCTTTGTAAATGACAGCACCTGCTTGCGTCAAGTGAATGCCAGAGGGAGTGCGTTCGATGAGTTTCAATTCCAAATGCTTTTCCAGCGCATTCATTTGCTTCATAACAGCTGTTGGTGATATGAACAATACCTCAGATGCTTTTGTAAAACTGCCGCAGTCAGCAACAGCCACAAAGGTGTTTAAAAGTGGATTATACATGATACACCTCCAACACAAAGTATAAACCAATGGTTTATACAATCATAACATATTGGAGATTCTTCGTCAATCAATGGGGCGGTATAATAAAAACAAAGAAAAGGAGGGGACAAGATGGGAAAAAAATTGATTGCTTTTTATTCAAGAGCTGATGAAAATTATGTTAGTGGCATGCTGAGAAATTTGACAGTAGGAAATACAGAAGTGGCAGCAGGCATTCTGCAGGAATTGACAGATGCGGATTTGTTCAAGATTGAGCAAGTACAGCCTTATGCGAAAGGCTACAATCAGTGTATTGCACAGGCACAGGAAGACCAGAAACGAGATGCCCGTCCCGAGTTGAAGGCATATCCTGAATGTATAGATGCCTATGATACCATTTATCTTGGCTTCCCTAATTACTGGAGTACCATGCCCATGGCTGTCTTTACATTTTTGGAACATTTTGATTTTAGTGGAAAAACCATCAAACCTTTCTGCACACATGAAGGAAGTGGAATGGGGCGGAGCGAAAAAGACATCAAACGCTTATGCCCCAATGCAAAAGTAGAAAAAGGTCTGGCAATTTACGGCAGCAGTGTGAGCCGTTCCAGAAAAGATTTTGAAAAATGGATATAAGGAGGAATAAGGCATGAAACCAGAAGAAATGAGTGTATTTCCCGTAGGGGAACCGAATGATGCATACGCAAAATATTTTGTTGGTCAGAGCTATTTAAATATGCTTTCTACGGAACAGGTAGTTGTTGGCAATGTAACATTTGAACCGGGATGCCGCAATAACTGGCACATCCATCATGCAGACAAAGGCGGCGGACAGATGCTGCTGGTAACTGCCGGAGAAGGTTGGTATCAGGAATGGGGTCAGAAACCCGTGAAACTTCATCCAGGCAGTGTGGTACACATTCCAACTGGTGTTAAACATTGGCATGGTGCAGCAGCAGATTCCTGGTTCCAGCATCTGGCAATTGAAGTACCTGGGGAAAATTGCAGCAACGAATGGTGTGAACCTGTTTCAGATGAAGCATATGCAAAATTGGAAGAAGAGGTGTAAAGATTATGGCAAAAGTAACAGCAGGCAGAGATGAACTGGGTGTATTTGCACCTAAATTTGCGGAATTGAACGACGATGTTCTTTTCGGCCAGGTGTGGTCTAGAGAAGAACAGTTATCTGCAAGAGATAGAAGTATTGTAACGGTAACAGCCCTGATGGCAAGCGGTATTCTGGATTCTTCTTTGAAATTCCACTTGCAGAATGCAAAAAATCACGGCGTAACAGCAGAAGAAATGGCAGAAATTTTGACACATGCTGCCTTTTATGCGGGATGGCCAAAAGCATGGGCAGCATTCCGTATGGCAAAAGAAGTTTGGGAGGATGCAGATAAATGAAAAACGTATTGATTATTTCAGCAAGTCCGAGAAAACATGGTAATTCTGATACACTTTGCGATTACTTTGCAAAAGGTGCACAGGAAAGCGGCAATCACGTAGAAAAGGTCTTTCTGGCAGAAAAGAATATTGGCTACTGTACCGGATGTGGTGTTTGTAATGAAACACATCTTTGCGTGCAGAAGGATGATATGAAAGAAATTCTGGATAAAATGGTGACAGCAGATGTCATTGTATTTGCAACACCCGTTTACTTTTATTCCATGAATGGGCGTATGAAAAACTTTATTGACAGAACTGTTCCCAGATATACGGAAATTACAAACAAGGATTTTTATTTCATCATGACTGCTGCTGATACAGACAAAGCAAATCTGGCACGCACCATGGAAGCATTCCGCGGATTTACAGAAGACTGTCTGGAAGGAACAAAAGAAGCAGGCATCATCTATGGAACAGGTGCATGGCATAAGGGTGAAATTGAGAAAACTCCGGCTTGTCAAGAAGCTTACGAAATGGGGAAATCCTTATGATGAAGAAAAATGTAATGCTCTGGGCAGGTGCAGGACAGATTGGTATGGCAATTGCTCGCAGAATGGGTTATGGCATGAAAATCATTGTAGGGGACAAGAAGCTGGAAAACGCTGTGAAAACAGCAGAAATTATGAATCAAGCAGGATTTGATGTTGTTCCGCTTGAAATGGATTTATCATCAAAGGAATCAATTTGTTCCATGATTGCGGAAGGCCAGAAATACGGCCCTATCAAAATGCTGGTCAATGCTGCAGGTGTTTCTCCCAGCCAGGCGTCCATCAAGACCATTTTACAGGTAGATTTATATGGCACAGCTGTTCTTTTGGAAGAAGTAGGAAAAGTAATTTGTGAAGGTGGCGTTGGCGTAACCATTTCTAGTCAATCAGGCTTTCGTATGCCTGCATTGACAGCACAGGAAGATGAACTGCTCGCATGTACACCTGTAGATGAACTTTTGAAATTGGATATTTTGCAGGAGAAACATATTAAAGACACACTCCATGCTTACCAGATTGCAAAAAGATGTAATGAAAAACGGGTTATGGCACAGTCTGTAGAGTGGGGCAAACGTGGTGCAAGACTCAACGCCATTGCCCCGGGGATTATTGTAACACCTTTGGCACTGGATGAATTTCATGGTGCCAGAGGAGATTTTTATAAAAATATGTTTCAGAATTGTCCTGCTGGAAGACCTGGAACCGCTGATGAAATTGCCAATGTGGCAGAATTATTAATGAGTGACCGTGGTTCTTTTATCACAGGTTCTACATTTTTAGCAGATGGCGGTGCAACAGCAGCTTATTACTATGGTGGTTTGAAGAATTGAGATTTAATTTCGTATAGGAAGGTGAAAAAATGACGCATTTACATTTAACAGAAGAATGGGATAAAGTATTCCCTAAAAGCGAAAAGGTAGCACATCGCAAAGTAACTTTCCATAACCGCTATGGAATCGAACTTGCAGCAGACTTATATACGCCTGTAGGCGCAACTGGCAAGCTGCCTGCTATTGCCGTATGCGGACCTTTTGGTGCCGTAAAAGAACAGGCATCCGGCTTGTATGCTCAAACTATGGCAGAACGTGGGTTTTTGACCATGGCATTCGATCCTTCTTTTACAGGAGAAAGTGGTGGTGAACCCAGATATATGGCTTCTCCTGATATCAATACAGAAGATTTTCAGGCAGCGGTGGACTTTCTGTCTGTTCAAGAAAATGTTGACCCTGAAAAAATTGGTATCATCGGTATTTGCGGAT
>NZ_CAJMDQ010000064.1 GCF_905212195.1 uncultured Anaerotignum sp.
CTGACACTGACAACAGCTGATTCCCTGACAACAGCACAGGATGCTCTGAAATTCACACTGAATTTCGACAACGTACTGGATATTACAGGTGACAATGTAGAAATTCCTAAATCTGCAATCAGAGTAAAAGATGGCAACAGCTATCTGCAGAAAGGCAGCGAAGTAACTCTGTCTGACGTTAAGAAAACAGATGATACAGAAGTAGAATTTACTCTGACAGAAGGTACAGCTTCCTTCGACAGAGGTATGGTAATCTGCGTAGACCTGTCTGGCCTGAAAATGGACAAAACATCCAAAGGCAAAACAGCTACAGTATCCGTTGATTCCGACGATGTTGTAATCACAAACGGTGATGACCTGGTATTCGCTTCCGTAGAATCCGAAGGTATCAAAGCATCCGTTAAAGACACAGTTGATGTTGCTACAGAAGAAGTTACAACACTGAAAGATGTTAAAATCGAAGCATCCGTTGGTAACTTCCAGGATTTCGCTGATTTCAGTGGTGCAACAAAAGACACAATCAAACTGAAACTGAACAGCGGTTTTGAATTCGTTTACGATGCAGATGCAAGAGCAACTGTTGAAAACGGTGACAAAACATACAGACTGGTTACAGGCGAATATGATGACGATGAAATCGAATTCAGCCTGGACAAAATCAAATCCACAAACGACACAGACACAATCACAATCAAAGGTCTGAAAATTGAAGCTACATCTGCTAAAGCAGGTTCCACAGCTACAATGAAAGTATACCTGACAGGTTGCGATACAGTATCTGTAGAAGTTGCTAAAGTAGTTGACTACACAGTATCCATGACAGTTGATGAAGACGAAGACGTACCTGTAATCTACAGCGGCGTTAACGTTGACAACAAAGGTATCACAGACGACAGCGATCACGAATCTCTGGAAGTAACTCTGGAAGAAACATTCGCTGGCGCTTGGAACAACAGCAAAGACTTCACACTGTCCGTTCCTGAAGGCGTATACATCGTAGATGTAGATGCTACAGCAGAAAACAATGGTGTAACAGATGAACACGCTTGGTTCGAAGCAGCTTACGAAGAAGGCGACTATGTTGACCTGACATTCAAGAGAAGAGGCTGGACAGAAACAGATCCTAACGGTAACGGTGCTTCTAAAGACCCCGCTGAACTGACATTCACACTGGTTCTGGTTGCTGACCCTAACTTCGAAGGCGACGTAACTCTGAAACTGACAGGCGATGCAGTTGACGAACAGGAAGTAACAATCGCTAAATTCGTTAAACCTTATGTAGTAGAAGCTCAGCAGAACGACATGCAGATCGACTACAGAAACACAGAAATCCCTACATCCGTAGTGGTTAAAGAAGCTGAAGCTGGTCTGTGGGACAAAGGTACAAAATTCGTACTGTCTCTGGACAAAATCGACTTCGATGACGAAGGCACAATCGCTGTAGATGACAAATCCGGTCTGGAAGTTAAAGACGATGAAGTAAAAACAACAACAGTTGATGGCGACGACGCTGTTTACTTCGTAGTAGATTCCAGAAGTGATGACGAACCCGCTACAGTAACAATCTCCGGTCTGCAGCTGTACATGGACAGAAGCCTGCCCGCAGGTGCTTATGACCTGGAAATGGTTTCTCCCGAAATGAACGATCCTTACGAAAGTACAGTAGTACTGAACGGTACTAAAGACAAAGTTGATGGCGAAAACAGAACAATCGCTGACATCAACGACGATTTCGTAAGTTACACAGCAAAAGCTGGTTTCGTTAACATCGTAACAGCTGGTCGTGAAGATACAGATTCCTTCACAACTAAAGTAGTCGTTCCCGTTGGCGAATCTTACCTGATTTCCGGTGAAAACAAAGTTGAAATCCCCGTACCTGCTTACATCAATGCAGCTGGTTACACAATGCTGCCTCTGAGAGCAGTAGCAGTTGCTCTGGGTATCAACGAAAACAACGTTCTGTGGGATCAGGCATCTAGAACAGCTACAGTAATGTACGGTTCTAAGATCATCAACATGACTCTGGGTCAGAAAGTTGTTTACGTAAACGGCGCTATGATTCCTGCTACAGCAGCAGTTGAAATCACAAACGACAGAATGTTCCTGGGCCTGAGAGATCTGGGTACAGCTCTGGGCGTAACAGACATCACATGGGATGGCGCTACAAAGACAGCTACACTGAACGGCAGCAAATAATTTGTTCCCACTAAGTGTTTAACCTTTGTGAGAATAAGAGACCTCCTCTTTTGAGGAGGTCTTTTTTTATTGTTTTTTCTGTGGTATCATATAGTCCTTCACACGCTTGGTTCCCTTTTTTCTTTTTATATGTATTTCCACTCTTTTTTTCCCGCTTTTTCCTTTCCATATATTTCCTATTACATTCGTATACATATGTATTATATAAGTAAATAATTGTATATTATTAGTGTATATTTTTGTGTACTGTGAAGTCGAACTGTAGGAAATTCGTAAGATTTTTATAAGACAGTATTTTGCAAAATGTCTGGAAAACGTTGAAATATCAGGAAAAACTCGTGTTTTTTCTGCCTTTGAAAATTTGTCAAAAGGTTACAGTTCTGTTACATCCGAAATTTCCTCTTGCCAAAAATGCTGTGCATAAGTATAATGAACTTGCATACGAAATCTGTGCTTTCTCTGTATCACTTCGGCACAGACGAAGATTGTACCAAGGAATCCGAGGCTCTTTGCGGAATGGGGGAATGAACCGCAGTGCCCAAGGTGCCGTTTTTGCCTGTGGCGGACGGTAGAGAGGCGGTACAGACCAGTGGCAGGTTCGTTGTATAATTATGAAACGAAAAAGAGATGAAAAGACGAGACAAAAGGAGGAATGAACCATGAAGAAATTTCTTTCCATGGTGATGGCTGCGGCTATGGTCGTATCCCTGGTTCCAGGGGCTGCATTTGCGGCTTCCGGCGACGTAAAAGCTACAGCTAAGGTTGTGGGTTCCAAGAACTACACACAGGACGAGATCGAGTCCAGCAAAGTTAACAAAAAAGTATCTGGCCCCGAAGCTCAGCTGACATTCACAACAGCTGACTACGCTTCCAATTCCGATACAGCAGTGAAATACACTCTGTCTCTGGATAACGCGGATTTCTACAAATCCGGCAGCGCAATCGCTGACAAAGGCAAACTGTCCATCACACTCAAAGGTGACAAAACAGTAACAAAACAGGCTGGCGAAAGCGACAAAGACGTTGAATTCACAGACGTTTATGACAACGGCAACAAAGTAAAAATCGCATCCGTAAAATTTACAGACAGCGATGAAGTAGAAGTTGTAATCGACGGTAAAATGGACAGAGGCTCCGTTCTGGCCTTTGACCTGACTTCCGTAATGGACAAAACAACAAAAGGCAAACAGGCAAAAGTAACTGTTGAATCCGATGATATCACAATCTCCAACGGTTCCGACCTGACATACGCTTCCGTTGAAGCAAAAGGCATCAAAGCATCCGTAAAAGATACTGTTGATGTTGCTCCCGAAGAAGTCGTTGAACTGAAAGAACTGAAGATTGAACCCGCTGTTGGCGACAACATCGGCGCAGTTATCAAAACAGACGGCAAACTGAAACTGAAACTGAGCAGCGGTTTCGAATTTGCTGGCAAAAAGACAGATCTGAAATTCAGTGTAGGTAACCCTACAATCGACAGCTTCGAAGACGATGAAATCGTAATGAACATCGGTGACACAGTTCGCGCAGCTGACGTACTGAAAATCACAGGTCTGAAAGTGGAAGCTACTTCCGCAAAAGCAGGCGCAGTTGCTACTCTGAAAGTTTACGCTGACGGCAACGACACAGTTTCCGTAGAAGTAGCAAAAGTTGTTGATTCCGCAGTTGTACTGTCCGTTGATAAAGACGCAGACGTACCCGTAATCTACAGCGGCGTTAACGTGAAAAACGTTGGTATCACAAACAGCAGCGACCACGAATCTCTGGAAGTAACTGTTAAAGAAACATTCCCCGGCGCTTGGAACAACAGCAAAGACTTCACATTCAAACTGCCTCAGGGCGTTTACATCGCTGGCGTTCAGAGCGTAACAGCTGACAACATGAATGTAAAAGATACAACAGAATGGTTCGAAACCGCTTACGATAAAGGCGATTACGAAACTCTGACATTCAAAAAGAGAACATGGGATGAAACAGATCCTGCGAAAAAAGATAAAGCAGAACTGAAATTCACTCTGGTTCTGGTTGCAGACCCTAACTTCGAAGGCGATGTAACTCTGACAATGACAGGCGACGCGCTGAAAGAACAGAAAGTTACAGTAGCTAAATTCGTAAAACCTTTCACAGTAGAAGCAAAACAGAACGACATGCAGATCGACTACAGAAACACAAAAGTTCCTACAGATGTAGTCATCAAAGAAGCAGAAGCTGGTCTGTGGGATAAGAACGTAACATTCGCTCTGTCTCTGGATAAGATCAACTTCGACGACGATGCAAAAGTAACAGTAGACGATAAGAGCGGTCTGAAAGTAAAAGACGTGAAAACAACAAAAGGCGTTGTTACTTTCAAAGTAGACTCTAAGAGCGATGACAAACCCGCAGAAGTAACAGTTTCCGGCCTGACACTGTTCATGGACAGAAACCTGCCTGCAGGTGCTTATGACCTGGATGTATTCTCTCCCGTAATGCTGGGTGCAGACAACGGCAGCAGAGACACAGTTGCAGATCAGAAAGGCACAATCACAGACAACGGCTTCCTGTCTCAGGATATCCTGGGCAAATCCACAACAAAACGTGTGGTTGCTGACGTAAACGATGATTTCTACAGCACAACAGCAAAAGCTGGCTTCGTAAACATCATCACAGCTGGTCGTGAAGACACAGATTCCTTCACAACAAAAGTAGTAGTTCCCGTAGGTGAAAAATACATCGTTTCCGGCGAAAACAAAGTTGAAATCGATGTACCCGCTTACATCAATGCAAACGGCTACACAATGCTGCCTCTGAGAGCTGTAGCAGTTGCTCTGGGCATCAACACAAACAACGTTCTGTGGGATCAGAACACAAGAACAGCTACAATCATGTACGGTTCTAAGATCATCAACATGACATATGGTCAGAAAGTTGTATACGTAAACGGCGCTATGATCCCTGCAACAGCTTCTGTTGAAATCAAAGACAACAGAATGTTCCTGGGCATGAGAGATCTGGGCAACGCTCTTGGCGTAACAGATATCACATGGGATCAGGCTACAAAAACAGCAACACTGAACGGCGGTAAATAATCATCCGTTGTATTCCAAACCCTTATGTATAGAAAAGAGGCTCCTGCGGGAGCCTTTTTTCCTTTTGCAAATAGCGCCTATAAGTTAGGTAGAAATACACCAGTTTTTAAAATTACCCCATAAGAAAATATGACAGCTGGAATTCTGATGCACAAAGGATTCCGGCTGTTTATTTTGCCTTGTTTTTGAATGGGATTTTTTGTTTTTCCCGAAGAAATATTTAAGAAATATGAAAGCACCTGTTTTTTTTCTCAAGAATATGGTATAATTGGTTTTACTATAAACATATCTTGGGATATTACCCACAGGAGGTTTGAGAGATGAAGAAATATTTTGCCAAAGGAAAAACCGTTGCGGCAACGGCTATGGCTGCCTTGCTGGTATCTACTACAGCATTTGCGGCGGAAAAGCCTCAGGAATCCATCCCTGCTACGGAAATTTTGACCATAGAAGAAGCGCAGGCACTGGAAGCCCAGAAGGAAAAAGAACTGACTTTTGAAGAAGCAGTGGAACTGGCTACCAAAAACAGCTCTGATTTGCGTTCTGTGGCGGAAACAGCCGATTATTTGCAGGATTTGAAAGAAGATATCTGGGATATCACAGGTTCTTTCTCCGTGCCTACGGTATCTTATCAGCAGTGGGTGGATGATGACATTTATGCCATCTATTCTTCCATCCAGAACATCAGCAGCAGCATGACCAAAAACCGCTACTCTGAAGAACTGACAAAAATTTCTTTGGAAGCAACCGTAAAGAATTACTATACTTCCATTTTCAGTGACCAGAGCTCTCTGGAACTGGCCAAAAAAGATATGGCAGTGAAAAAGACATTGTGGGAACAGGGTCAGCGGAAAAACCAGCTGGGTCTGCTCAGCGATTATGACCTGAACACCCTCCGTTCCGATTATGAACAGGCACAGTATAACGTGACAAAGCTGGAAATGGCCCTGGAACAGGAATATCTGTCCTTCTATAACTTCATTGGCGAAGATAGAGAAAAGGACTATACACTGGTTTATGACGTGGAATATACCCCTTATGAGCTGCCTCAGCCCATGACACAGTATATCAACAGCAAAATGAACACAGACTATACCATCAAATTGCAGGAACAGGCAGTGGAAGACGCAGAATTCAATAAGAATTACATGTCCATGTCCTCCACAAATGCAACTTCTGCCAACAACAAACATTCCTATGAGGAAGCAAAACGCAGCCTGAAAACAGCTAAGGACAGCAAAGAACTTGCTATCCAGAATGCGTATAATTCCATCCTGTCTTTGGAAAGCCAGTATGATTCCGCAGTGACCACACTGGAACAGGCAAAAGCAGCACAGCGTGCAGCAGAAGTAAATTATAAAGCAGGCAATACAACAGCCATTACATTAGACCAGGCAGCCCTGGCAGTGGAACAGGCACAGAACGCTGTGACACAGCTGGAATATGCCCACGACATGCAGATTTATCAGTTCGAAAATACAGAACTGCTCTCCAGCGGCACAACAGGAAAAACTTCCGCATGAGCCAAAAATGAGAAAATGTTAAGAGAATTATGAGAAAAAAGGACGTTTTTATGAGAAACGTCCTTTTTTTGTAATTTTTAGAAATCCCGGAAAATCAAGGTTTTCTTCACTTATGTTTCAGTAATTTTACATTGAAATTAGAGTTTGGCAAAGTCTATTGTCAATCTTTTTTTTTACGGATATAATAGCGTTGCAAAGTTCAAACGCACAAAACATGCAGGGAATATGCAGATTTTGCTTTGAAGAATATGGGAATAAAGATCATGGATTTTGTTTGGAATCATGGGGGACAGAAGAAGTGGTCTGGGGGATTTTTCAAGGTATGTATGTCTTTTGTGCGAAAAAATGCATCTTCGTTTTATAACTATGCAACGACATTTTTACAGAAGCAAAAGGAGGAACAGACATGAAGAGATTTATCTCATTAGCCATGGCCTCTGTGATGGCAGCTTCCCTGCTGCCTGCAACAGCATTTGCAGCCACTGGCGACGTGAAAGCCACTGCCAAAGTTGTTGGCGGTGAAAACTACACTGAAGACGAAATGAAGGGTACAGATGGTAAGATTGATGTTGATGATGCAGCAGAATTGCAGCTGACATTTACCACAGCGGATTACAGCAGCAGCAGCGTACCTGACGCAGAAATCGAAATGACACTGGATAAGGCGGAATTTTTGGACAATGACGGCGATGTTGTCAGCGGCAGTACAACAGAAGATGATCTGACAGGTCTGATTTATCTGAAAGACGACGACACAACTTATACACTGACAGCAGGTACTGATGATTTTGGCGGCGTTGACACTGCAGATTATGCTGGTCAGTACATCTTCGTAGACAAAAACGATAATGTACTGAAAGATGGTTCCGACAACCTCATCACCATCAGTGATGTGACAGTAGATGATGTAGATGAACTGTCCTTCACATTGACAGGTAAAATGGAACGTGGTTGGGTACTGTCCTATAACCTGACTTCCCAGCTGACAAGAACATCCAAAAACACAGAAGCAACTATCAGCGTAGACTCTGATGATATGGTGATCACAAACGGCGATGATCTGGTATATGCTTCCATCGAATCTAAAGGCATTTCCGTATCTGTAAAAGATACTGTAGATGTAGCAGTGGAAGAAGTTGCAACACTGAAGGATATCACAATCGAACCTTCCGTAGGCAGCACATTCACAGGTGATTCTGATGATACACTGACACTGAAACTCAACAGCGGTTTTGAATTTGTCGTAGACAGCGAAACTATGGTAGATGGCGGCAGCGCAGGCAAATATGAAATGAGCCAATTGCAGGGCTACGAATTTGATGATGATGAAATCACATTTGAACTGGGTGCTTACACAGGCGCAGAGTCCCTGAAAATTACAGGTCTGAGAGTGGAAGCAACCACTGCAAAAGAAGGCGCAACAGCTACACTGAAAGTATCTATGACAGGCAATGACAGCGTGTCCGTAGAAGTAGCAACCGTTGTTGACTATGCAGTATCCATGAGCGTTGACGAAGACGAAGACGTACCCGTAATCTACAGCGGCGTTGACGTTGACAACACAGGTATCACAGACGATAGCGACCACGAATCCCTGGAAGTATCCATCGATGAAACATTCGCAGGCGCTTGGGACAACAGCAAAAAATTCACACTGTCCCTGCCTGAAGGCGTTTACGCAACAGATGTGGATGTAGTGGTAGACGGTATTGAACTGGACAGAGAAGATTTCATCAATGCTTATGACGACGGCGAATACGAATACTTCGAATTCGACAAACGTATCTTTGAAGAAAACGACTCCGACAACGATCCTTATGAACTGGATGTAACATTCACACTGGTAGCAGACCCTGACTTTGAAGGCGACGTTGTACTGACACTGTCCGGCGACGCTATGGAAGAACAGGAAGTAACTATTGCGAAATTCGTAAAACCTTACACAGTATCTGCACAGCAGAATGACCTGACAATCGACTACAGAAACACAGAAATCCCTACAGATGTTGTAATCACAGAAGCTGAAGCTGGTCTGTGGGAAAAAGGCACTGAATTCGCTCTGACACTGGACAAAATCGACTTTGACGATGACGCAACAGTAACAGCAGATGACGAAAGCGGTATGGAAATCAAAGACGTGAAGACAAAAGACGGCGAAATCCGTTTCACTGTTGATAGCGAAAGTGATGATGAACCCGCAACAGTAACAGTATCTGACCTGACACTGTACATGGACAGAAACCTGCCCGCAGGTGCTTATGACCTGAATATGTACGCTCTGGATATGCTGGGCGTAGACAGCGCAGAAGAAGCAGAAGACTTCGATGGTTCCGATTACACAACTTCTGACAAAGGCTACCTGCCTCAGACACTGCTGGCAGACACAACCGTATTCGTAGGCGATGAATCTGATGATATCGACTACACAGCCAAAACTGGTTTCGTTAACATCGTAACAGCTGGCAGCGACACAACAGGCTTCACAACAAAACTGACAGTTCCCATCGGCGAAAACTACCTGATCGCTGGTGAAACACAGGTAACACTGGATGCACCTGCATACATCAACGCAGAAGGCTACACAATGCTGCCTGTAAGAGCAATCTCCACATCCCTGGGTATCGACAACAACAACGTACTGTGGGATCAGGCAACAAAAACAGTTACAATCCTGTACGGTGATCGTATCATCTCCATGACAGCTGGTTCTTCCGTAATGTATGTAAACGGCAGCTCCATCCCCACAAGCTCTTCCGTGGAAATCGTAAATGACAGAACATTCCTGCCTATGCGTGACCTGGCAACAGCTCTGGGCGTAACAGACCTGACATGGGATACAGATCCTACAACAGGCAAAACAACAACTGTTTACATGAACGCAAACAGATAAGACGAAACACACCTGATTTCTTTTCAAAATTTATCCAAACCGATGTTTTCTGGAGGACGTCCGAAAGGACGCCCTCCTTTTGTGGGCATCTTCATAAGAAAACATAGAAAGCCAAAATCCTTTGTGATCATAAGGATTTTGGCTTTTGTTATGTTTTTTGAATGGGATATTGCTTTTTTGCGTCTTTTTGGAAAAAAGGTATAATCCGCCTGCCTTTCAGCAAGACTATAGGAAAAAGGCAGGTGAGCGGATTTTGGAAATCGGGAAAAATCTGGCGGCGAATCGGGCTGCCATGAAAGAATTGTTTGCCGACTGCGGAGATATTGTTTTCCGTGATTTTGCGGCAGCAGAAGGCCAGGGACAGCTGTTTCTGGTTTATGTGGATAATATGGTCAATACCACCGCTGTGGAAGATGCCATCATGACCAACATCATGAACCGCTGTCATGACACAGAAACGGAAGAACGGCTTTTGGGGCTTATGGAAAGCGTCATTGCCAACCGTGATGTGCAGCAGGTGGATACCATTGAAAAAGCCGCTGCTGGGGTGCTGGCAGGGGATACGGTGATTTTTATGGAGGGGAGCTCTTTTGCCTTGCAGGCGTCTACCAGAGGCTATCCCAACCGCGGCGTGGGACATACGGAAACAGAAGTGGTGGTACAGGGGCCTAAAGACGCTTTTACGGAGCTTCTGGCATTCAATCTGGTGCTTATCCGCAGAAGGATACAGGATACACGGCTGAAAGTGGTGCGTACCAAAGCAGGTAGCCGCACAAAGACCGACGTTGCCCTTATGTATTTTTCTGATTTGGTGCGACCGGAAATCCTGCGGCAGGCGAAACGCCAGCTGGAACGTCTGCGGACCGATAGCATTCTGGACTGCGGCTCTTTGGAACAGCTTCTGGAAAAACGGCAGTTTTCGCCCTTTCCCCAGTTGCAGATGACAGAACGCCCTGATAAAGCAGCGGCGGCACTGCTGGAGGGGCGTGTGGTGCTGGTAGTGGATAATACGCCTTTTGTGATATTGCTACCTGTGACGCTGAATCTGTTTTTTCAGGCGGCAGAGGACTATTACGACCGCTGGGAAATTATGAGTCTCATTCGTTTTATGCGGTATGTGGCAGCTTTTGTGGCGGTGGCGTTGCCGGGGCTGTATTTGGCGCTGACGGTGTACCATCCAGAGCTTTTGCCCACGTCCTTAGCATTGAAAATTGCCACCACCAGACAGAGCATTCCTTTTTCTGTGGCGGTGGAGGTTATTTCCATGGAATTGGCTTTTGAACTGCTGCGGGAAGCAGGGGTGCGACTGCCGTCACCCGTCAGTGCCACCATTGGTATTGTGGGTGGTATCATCATTGGTTCCGCGGCAGTAGATGCGGGTCTGGTAAGTCCGGCAGTGGTCATCATTTCCGCTTTGACGGGAATCTGTTCCTTTGTCATTCCCAATATCTCTGTGGTTTCCGGTCTGCGGTTGAGCAAATATCTGGTGATTTTCCTTTCTGCCACATTGGGGCTTTATGGCTTCTGGGCAGGCATTCTTTTGCTGGTGGTGCATCTGGCTGGGCTTTCTTCTTACGGGATTCCTTATCTCTATCCCTTCTGCTCCGCTTCCGTGAACCACTATCGTGATTTGGAGGATAGCCTATTCCGTCTGCCTTTGCCATGGCTGAAACGCCAGTCCATTTTCATGAAGAAAAGGGGGGAACGCTGATGTTTTCTGATAACCATAAAATTTCCCTGCGGCAGATGCAGGCCCTGTTTTGTTTTTATTTTCTGGGAACGGCGTCCTTGTTTTTGCCTGCGGAATTGGCAGAGGGAAGCGGCAGAGCCTGCTGGCTGGTGATGCTCGTAGGCGGACTGCTGGCGGCGTTTTTCTCTCTGGTACTGACCCTTTTGGGCAAAAAAGAACCTACATGGACGGTGGTGGAGTGGCTGCGAAATGCTTTTGGTGGTGTGCTGGGCAGTGTACTGGCAGTGTTTATTGCCGGAAAAATTGCTGTGGATGCCATGCTGGAAGTCCGTATTTTTACGGAAATCCTCCGCAGTACCATGCTGCCCCATACGCCTCTGTGGCTCATGGTAGGCACTTTGCTGGCGTTGTCCGCCTTTGGTGTGGCAAGGGGCATCGAGGGACAGGCAAGGGGAGCGGAAATCCTGTTTTTCTTTGTGTTTCCTCCTTTTGTGCTGTTGTTGTTTGCCGTTGGTCTGACGGCAGGGGAAGCCTATTTCCTCCCTGTTCAGCTGCCGAAGCTAGATGGACTGCGGCGGGGAGCGGCTTTTGTGCAGCCCTTGTTTCAGGCAATGATATTTCTGCTGTTTCTGCCGCCTTTTCTGGAAAAACCGGAAAAAGGGCAGAAAAGTCTTTTCGCTGTTTGTTTGCTGACCACATTTCTCATGACGGCGGCTACATTTCTTTGCCTGACGGTCTACGGGGCAGAGGCTTTGTCCCATAAGATTTTCCCTACGGTGCAGGTCATGGAGCGTGTGCGGTTTTCCGGCATTTTTCTGGGCAGACAGGACATCCTCCTGCTGTGGTTTTGGATGGTTTCCGCCTTTCTGTATGTGTCAGGGGCATTGTTTTTCGGCAGTGTCTGCTGTGTGCGTCTGTGCCGCCAAAGTGGACAGGGACGGCGGTACTGGCTGTTGTTATGGGTGCCTTTGCTGTTTATTGGCGCCATGGTGCCCCAGGACTTGGCAGCGGCTTATGATTTCCGCAACAAAATACAGCCTATCTTCAGTGCCCTCACAACGGCGCTCCTGCCTCTTTTGGTTTTAGGTGTAAGGATAGTCAAAGAAAGGGGGAAACGCCGTGAAACAGCTTAAATTTGCCCTCATAGCCCTATTGCCGTTGCTTTTGACAGGATGTTGGGATGGCAGAGACCCAGAGGACAGGGCTTATGTCATCACCATGGGCATTGACAAAGGAGAGGAAGGGCTGCTGGTAACTTTTGCCCCTGCCAAGACCACCGAAGGAAATGCCCAAAGCGTCTATCCTGTAACGGCGGACACCCTGACAGCAGCGGTGGCAGATGCGGACAGCCGCAGTTCCCGAGAAGTCTATCTGGGACAATTGCGGACGGTGGTATTTGGCAAAAGCCTGCTGGCAGACAAAGCCGCCTTTGAAGCGGTGCTGGAGGAACTGGAGCGAGGCAATGCCCTTTCGGAAAAAGTTATGGTATTGGGCACGGAAAACGCCGCAGATGCCTGTGTGGATGCCATTGCTCAGGCGGACAGCTCCACGGGGCTGTTCCTCTGGGATTTTTATAAGAATACCGCCCAGGAGGTGGCTGTGACCCGTGGTATGGATTTGGATATGCTCCTGACGGAGTTGGGCGAGCAGGGCGGCAGCACGGTTCTGCCACGCATTGAAAAGACGGAAGAAGGTCTTTCTCTTGGCGGTGGCATTGCTTTGGCAGATGGCGCCTATGCTTTTTCATTGCCTGCGGCAGAGGAACAGGCCCATTTGCTGTTGCTGGGGGAAGGCAGCGGCGCTGTCATCGAAGGCAATTGGAATGGGACAGTATTGCCTTTGGAAATCCGCAAGGACAAAGTTTCCTTTGATTTTGCCCAAACAGCCGAAGGGCTTTCCTGTCAGGTAAATGTGAAAGTTTCCGGCGCTCTCACAGGCAGCGGCGGACAATCTCTGCTGGATGGAAATACCAGACGAGAACTGGAAAATTTTTTCGGGGACATCATAAAAACAGATTTGGAAAATACAATAAAAAGAGCGAAAGAAACCACCGCCGGAGATGTGTTTGGTCTTTGGGCGGAATGTCAGCGGCAGGCACCGGAGGTGGCAAAGTCAGGCGAAAACTGGCAGGATTTACAGGTTTTGGTGAACTGTGAAGTGAAATTGCAGGATACAGGACGTACCCGGTAAAGAGAAGGTATAAAATTCCAAAAACAGGGTCATACTCTCTCCATCAAAAGAGAAAAAGGATGGGAGAGCATGAAAACATTGGTTTTGTGGGCTTTGCGCGTGCAAGCCTTTTGGAAAAAAGAGTGGAAATATGGGGTGACAGCCCTTGCTGGGGGCCTTTTGGTCTGTGTCCTCTGGTCTGGGGTCTATGCGGCAAATATCCAGCGGGGCATTGCCGATGGTGTGGTGCGGTTTCATGTGCTGGCAAACAGCGATACCACCGCAGACCAGAATTTGAAGCTGGATGTACGGGACGCGGTGCTTGCTGCGTTTGGAGAAAAGCTGGAAGGCTGTACCTCCAAAGGGGAAAGCATGGCACTTTTGGCAGCATACAAAGAAGAAATCCGCCAGACAGCGGCAGCGGAAATCGCCAGACAGGGGTATGATTATCCCGTTTCTGTGTCCCTGGTGCGGGAGGATTTCCCCGAAAAGACTTATGGCAACCTGGTGTTTCCCGCTGGGGTTTATGATGCGGTGCGCATTGAGATTGGCGAAGCGAAAGGGCATAACTGGTGGTGCGTGCTGTACCCCCAGATGTGCTATGTGGATGCCGCATGGGGAGAACCCACAGAAGAAGGTCGGGAACGGCTGCAAAACAATCTGTCACCAGAGGAATATGCAGTGGTTTCCGCGGCGGAGCAGGAAGAACAGGCACCGAAAATCAAGCTGAAAATCGTGGAAATGTGGCAGGGGGACTAAAAAAGGGAAGGAGCGCAGGCAATGGGGCAAAAAGGCAGGAGAAAATGTGTTTTGGTATGTTTGCTGGCACTGACAGTGTTGGCGTGGGGCATGGTGGAGAAGGCAAGTCAGCCGGAGGCAGTGGTTGTGACCCAATTGGTTTCCTGGGGTACCCGTGGGGACTTGGTGCGCCAGACCCAAGAGAAACTGCGTGAGCTGGGGTATTATCCCGATACACCTGATGGCATTTTCGGCACCAAAACATACGAAGCCATTCGCCAGTTTCAGGTGGATAATGGCTTGAAAGTGGATGGCATTGCCGGCAGTGATACCTTGTCCCGTCTGGGCATTTCCATTGGCACCGGCACCAGCGGCGTAGGGGAAACAGGCACCAGCGATTATGATGAGGATTTGTATCTTTTGGCATCTATCATCCATGGGGAAGCCCGTGGGGAGCCTTATGAAGGTCAGGTGGCAGTGGGCGCGGTGGTGCTGAATCGGGTGGCAAGTCCCGACTTTCCCAATACCATTGCAGAGGTCATCTACCAGCCCGGTGCTTTCGATGCAGTGGAGGATAAGCAGTTTTATCTGACACCCAATGAAACGGCTCTGAACGCCGCCAGAGATGCTCTTAATGGCTGGGACCCTACCAATGGTGCCCTGTATTATTGGAATCCCGTTACG
>NZ_CAJMDQ010000065.1 GCF_905212195.1 uncultured Anaerotignum sp.
CTGCACTGGCAGGCGCACTGTCCATGGCATTTGACTGCACACTGATGGCACCTCACGGCGGCATCTTCGTATTCCCTGTTGTAGGCAACGCACTGATGTATCTGGTTTCTCTGGTAGCAGGTACCATTGTGGCAGCAGTATTGCTGGGTATTTTGAAAAAAGATGTAACAGAATAAGTTTGCATAGATTTGCGGCAAAGCCCTGTGCTTTGCCGCTTTCCCTTTTTCTGGATTTTGTTTTTGGTTGATTTTGACTGTTTTTGCATGATATAATGAAAAAAAGGGAGGCTTTTGTATGTTGACAGAACAACGATATGAAAAAATTCTCGATTTGGTAAATGAGAAAAAAAGTGTGACCGTCAAGGAAATGACGGAATTGCTGGAAAGTTCTGAATCCACCATCCGCAGGGATTTAACGGTACTGCATAAAAAAGGACGTCTGGTGAAGGTATTCGGCGGCGCAGTGGCCATTGATATGGAATACCGCACCAAAGATGAGGAAGTCAATCGCAGAGAAGATGAGAATAAAGAGGCAAAAGAGCAGATTGCTCGTTTTGCAGCATCTTTGATTCGGGCAGATGATTTTGTATTTCTGGATGCAGGCACCACGACAGCTTGGATTCCAGACTTTTTGACAGAAAAATCCGCTGTTTTTGTGACAAATGGTATTGCCCATGCCAAAAAGCTGGCCAGACTTGGCGTGGAAGTCCATTTGCTGGGCGGCGAATATAAATCTTCTACAGAAGCCATTGTGGGGGATGAAGCAGTGGAACAGCTGCGGCGGTATCATTTCACAAAAGGCTTTTTCGGTACAAACGGCATTGGAAAGACAGCAGGCTATACCACACCGGACATTCGGGAAGCGTCTTTGAAGCGCTGTGCAGCCCAGCAGAGCCGGGAAACTTATATTCTGGGTGACAGCAAAAAATTCAATCGCATGAGTGCCGTAAGCTTTTGTGATTTTTATGACGCCACTGTGATTACAGAGGAAATCTTGCCTGAGTTTGCGCGCTGCAGCAATATATTAAAAGCAGAATGATTTTTTCAAAAGGATTGCGGTGAAGTGTTGAACCTGTCACCGTTGTATGGTATAATCATCGACGGCAATAAAATTTCAGGTTTTGTGTCGAAACAAAAGAGGAACGGTAAGGGGAAATGGTTGGACATTTCCCTTTTTACAGGTTTCCGTGTGCTCCCTGCATGTCGGAAAATATATGTGGAAATTTTATGCGGTTTATGATACATTATAAATTAAGGAGGCTGTTTGCATGTATAAGAGAATTGTGCTGAAACTGAGCGGAGAAGCACTGGCAGGAGATAAGGAAGGCGTTTCCTTCGATGACGCGGTCGTTTCTGGTCTGGTGAAACAGATTCGTCAGGTAATGGAAATGGGAACACAGGTATGTCTGGTGGTAGGCGGCGGTAACTTCTGGAGAGGCAGAAGCGCTGACAGTGCCATGGACAGAACAAAAGCAGACCAGATCGGTATGCTGGCAACTGTGATGAATGCCATTTATCTTGCCGACGCATTCCGTCAGCAGGGAACAAAAGCGGTGATTCAGACACCCGTTGTATTTGGCACAATGACAGAACTGTTCTCCAAAGACAGTGCACTGGCACATCTGGAAAACGGTGAAGTATTGATTTTTGCAGCAGGATTGGGACATCCTTTCTTCTCTACAGATACCATCACAGCACTGCGTGGCGCAGAACTGGATGTAGACGGTCTGTTCTTTGCGAAGAATATCGATGGCGTATATGATGACGACCCTGCAAAGAATCCCAACGCGAAAAAATTTGATGTGATCACATCCGAAGATATCGTGAAAAAGAATCTGAAGGTGATTGACACATCTGCAGCAGCGCTTTGTTTTGAAAGAAAAATTCCGGTAGTTATTTTCGGCTTGAATGAAGAAAACAGCATTATGCGTGCAGTCAAAGGCGAAAAAATCGGTACATTGGTAACAGTATCTTAAGATTGATCATTTAGGAGGAATCGATATGGCATCTGAAGCAACAAAAATTTACGACGAAAAAATGACAAAAACTCTCGCCGCATTGGACAGTGATTATGCTACGATTCGTGCGGGCCGTGCAAACCCTCATGTATTGGATAAAATCATGGTAGATTACTACGGTGCGCCTACTCCCATCAATCAGGTAGGGAACATCACTGTACCCGAACCTCGTATGATCCAGATTCAGCCTTGGGACGGCTCCATGCTCAAAGCTATTGAAAAAGCCATCAACGCTTCTGAACTGGGTATCCACCCCGGCAATGACGGGAAAGTAATCCGTCTGATTTTCCCTGAACTGTCTGAAGAACGCAGAAAAGAACTGAATAAAGACGTTAAGAAAAAAGCAGAAGCATCCAAAGTTGCGATCCGCAACATCCGTCGTGATGCTCTGGACGCTTTCAAAAAACAGGAAAAGAAAAAAGAAATCACAGAAGATATTCTGAAAGATCTGGAAGAAGAAATGCAGAAACTGACAGATAAATACATCGCAGATATCGACAAAAAATGCGATGATAAATGCAAGGACATTCTGTCTGTTTGATTTTTCAAAATTACTGCCCCTCTCATTGCAGAGGGGCTTTGTTACATGGAGGGGAAAAAATGTTTTTTCAGCAAACAGAAACAAATAACTACGAAATTGATATGGAAAGAGTGCCGCAGCATATTGCCATCATCATGGATGGCAACGGCAGATGGGCAAAGAAACGTTTCCTGCCCAGAAAAGCAGGGCACAAAGCAGGTGCAGAAGCGCTGGAACGGATTATTGAGGATTGCCGTGATCTGGGCGTAAAACATCTGACAGTATATGCTTTTTCCACAGAAAACTGGAAACGTTCTCAGGAGGAAGTTGACGCCATCATGGATCTGCTGCGTCAGTACCTGAAAAACTATTTCAAAAAATTCCTGAAGGATGATATTCGTCTGAATGTCATTGGGGATATCCATCGTCTGGATCAGGATATTCAGGACAGCATTCTGGAAATTGAAGACCTTTCTAAGGATAAAACAGGTCTTTTCGTTCATATCGCACTGAATTATGGCGGACGTGATGAACTGCGCAGAGCCATCACAAAAATTGCTGCGGAAGTGGAACAGGGAAATCTGAAAGCGGAAGATATCACAGAAGAAATGATCAGCAATCATCTGGATACAGCAAACGCACCTGACCCTGAACTGGTGATCCGTACCAGTGGGGAAGAAAGAATCAGCAACTTCCTGCTGTGGCAGATTGCATACTCCGAATTTTTCTTTACAGATACCCTTTGGCCTGACTTCAACAGAGCCTCTCTGGAAGAAGCCATTTATTATTATCAGAACAGAGAACGCCGTTTTGGCGGTAGATAAAAAGAGGTGAAACAGATGAAAACAAGAATCATTTCTGCTGTGATCCTCGTGCCTTTGCTGCTGTTTTTCGTCATCAGCGGGGGGATTTGGCTGAAAGTCGCTGTAGGATTTCTTGGACTGGTTGGTATGCATGAATTTTATCAGGCATTTTCCAAAGAAAACAAAAGCCTGCATGTGATTTGTTATGCCTTCGCTTTGTTCTATATGATCTTCATAGAGGACATCATCAATGGGAATAATTATTTCAATATTTTTGTTTCCGTGTTTATGGTGGTGCTTCTGATCTATACGGTATTGTATCATAACCATACCAATGCTCTGGAAGGCATGACAGGATTTTTCGGCTTTTTCTATGCCTGCTTCCTGTTGTCCCATATCTATCTGGTAAGAGAATATACTTATGGGAAACTGCTGGTTTGGCTGGCGTTTATCGCCGCTTTCGGCTGTGATACAGGGGCATATTTTGCAGGGATCACATTCGGGAAACATAAACTTATTCCCACACTGAGCCCTAAAAAAACCATTGAAGGTTCCATCGGCGGCATTGTGACAGCAACGGTTCTGGCACTGCTCTATGGCTGGTGGTTACAGCGTTCTTTTACCATGGATGGTGTAAACATCCTGCTCCTTTGCGGGCTGACAGGATTCTTCGGCTCTTTCCTGGCGCAGATTGGTGACCTGGCAGCTTCTGCCATGAAGCGTCTGACAGGCATCAAGGACTTCGGGAAACTCATTCCCGGACATGGCGGTGTGCTGGATCGTTTTGACAGCGTCATTTTGACAGCGCCTGCCGTATACTATATAATGTTGTTTTTGATTGATGTACAAGTATGATATAGAGGTGGAAAATATGAGAACAATCTCTATTTTGGGCTCTACCGGCTCCATTGGCACACAGACACTGGAAGTTGTGGAAGTGCTGGGAGATATTCAGGTAGGTGCCATCAGCGGCAATCATAATATTAAGCTGCTGGAAGAACAGGCGAGAAAATTCCGTCCAAGACTGGTTTCCGTTATGGACGAGGATAACGCCAAAGAATTGAAAAGCCGTCTGGCGGATACCAACTGCAAAGTGGTAGCTGGTATGGATGGTCTGGTGGAAGCAGCAACTCTTGCGGAAGCAGATACCGTTGTCACATCTGTTGTGGGCAATGTGGGGCTGCGTCCTACTTTCGAAGCCATTTCCGCAGAAAAAAACATCGCTTTGGCAAATAAGGAAACACTGGTTTCCGCAGGTCAGCTGGTAATGGATCTGGCAAAGAAAAAAGGCATTTCCATTTATCCTGTAGATAGTGAACATTCTGCTATTTTCCAGTCTTTGCAGGGGAATAAAGGCAATAAAATCCGTCGTATCCTGCTGACAGCTTCCGGCGGGCCTTTCCGTGGAAAAACACTGGACGAACTGAAAAATGTAACAGCGGCAGACGCTCTTTGCCATCCGAACTGGAGCATGGGCAAAAAGATCACCATCGACTCTGCCACATTGATGAATAAAGGTCTGGAAGTCATGGAAGCAAAATGGCTCTTTGGCGTAGATACAGATCAGATTGAAGTGCTGGTGCATCCCCAGAGCATCATTCATTCCGCAGTGGAATATGAAGACGGTGCCATCATGGCACAGCTTGGGGAGCCTGATATGCGCGTACCTATCCAGTATGCCCTGACATATCCCAAACGTGTGGCAAATCCTTTCCCGAAAATCGATTTTGCCAAACGCGCCCAGCTGACATTCGACCATCCTGATATGGATACATTCCGTTGTCTGGCGCTGGCGTATAAAGCGCTGAAAATCGGCGGCACTATGCCTACAGTGCTGAATGGCGCTAATGAAATCGCCGTGGCAAAATTCCTGTCTGGCAAAATTGGATTTTTGGATATTCCTGCATTGATAGAAAAAACAATGGAGGCATATACTGTAAAAGAAAACTACACATTGGAGGATCTGCTGGAAGCGGATGCATGGGCAAGAGCTTATGCAACGGAGGCAGAACTTTGATGTAAAAATTTTTGGAGGTGATTGGAATACTTTCCTCTATCATTATTTCTTTGATTGTTATCGGGGTTCTTGTCATCGTCCATGAATTTGGACATTTTATTGTGGCAAAGAAATGCGGCGTATGGGTAGAAGAATTTGCCGTTGGTATGGGCAAAAAAATCTGCTCCAAACAAATCGGGGAAACAGAATACAGCCTGCGTCTGTTCCCACTGGGCGGTTTTTGCCGTCTCCATGGGGAAACAGAGGAGGGCGAAATCACAGAGCGCTCTTTCTTAGCGAAGTCCGTATGGGCACGTATGGCAATCATGGCTGCCGGCCCCATTATGAACTTTCTGCTGGCCATTGTACTGATTTTTGGCCTGTCTGCTTCCGGCTATATCATTCAGCCTAAGGTGGCAGCGGTGTTGGACGGTTCTCCTGCACAGGAAATCGGCTTGCAGGAAGGCGATGAGATTTATCGCATCAACGGTGACCGCATCCACATTTACGATGAAATGCAGGCCATTATGCTGCAAAACGGTGGAGAACCCATTGATTTGGAAATCAAACGGGATGGCACGATTTATGAGTATGAATTGACGCCTCAGTATTCCGAAGAAACACAGACATATCTGGTTGGATTCACACCCACCATCAAAAATGGTATTTTTGCGGAAAAAGTAGACGGCTATGATACAGCGAGCGTTTTTGAAACTGTACATTACAGCTATTATGCTATGCTGAACTATGTGAAGCTGACAGCGGAAGGTCTGGCAAGGGTATTTACCATGCAGGCATCTCCTGATGAATATGGCGGCCCTATTTCCATTGTAAAGGTAGTAGGGGACAGCTATGAAGCGGGACTTAGCTACAGTTTCATGGCTGCGGTGCAAAATGTGGTTTACATTGCCGCAGTGCTCAGCGCAAACCTGGGTGTATTGAACTTGTTCCCCATTCCCGGTCTGGATGGCGGACGTATCTTGCTTCTGCTCATTGAGATTTTGCGCAGAAAACCTATGAATCCAGAAACAGAAAGCAGAATTCTTTTTGGTGGCTTCGTGTTCCTCATGGGCTTTATGGTCTTTGTTATGTATACGGACATCATGAAGATATTCTGATGAAAGAAAAAGGTAAACTGTTATTTCAGTTTGCCTTTTTTTGTTTTTCCTCTAAGTTCATTGCATTTTCAGAAGAAATTCGTTAGAATACAGTAAGAAGTACCGAAAGGAGAATAGAACATGGAACAACATGTGTTTCAGATCGGGCCCATCCGCCCGCCTAGTGAGGCGAACAGCCTGCTGCTGCGGGTAACGGAAAACTGCCCGTGGAATAAATGCAAGTTTTGTATGCTTTATAAAAAGAATGATTTCCATACTCGTCCTGTGGCTGATATCAAAAAGGATATTGATACCATGGCCAATTACCGTGATATGATTCTTGCCCACAAAGACGGGGAAAACTGGAATATGCCGGCAGTGCAGAAGGAATATGCAGAACTGCCTTCCGATGAAGCCAGAATGTGCTACCAGATGGTCTTCACATGGCTTACAGAAGGGGATAGTCAGGCAATCTTCTTGCAGGATGCCAATACCATGGTGCTGCGGACAGAATGGCTGCTGGAAATTGTCAGCTATGTACGGGAACGTCTGCCGGAGATCAAACGAATCACTTCTTATGGCAGAGCCAATACATTGGCGAAAATTTCCGAAGAAGATTATCGGGCTTTGCGTCAGGCTGGTTTGGATCGTATCCATTCTGGCTATGAATCTGGCTCCGATAAAGTATTGCAGCTTATCTGCAAAGGCACAACACAGGAAGAACAGATCATTGGTGGCCGGAAAGTACGGGATGCAGGCATTGAACTTTCCATTTACTTTATGCCGGGTGTAGGCGGCAGAGAGCTTTCTGACGATAACGCCTTGGAAACAGCAAAGGTTATCAATGCAGTCGACCCTGATTTTGTGCGTCTGCGCACCTTTGTGCTGCGTACGGGTTCCTTGATGGAAGAAGTGCGGGCAGCAGGAAATTACACAGAAGAAACAGATATGGAAAAACTGCTGGAAATCAGAAAACTCATTGCCAATATCGACCCTACAAAGGCAAGAGGGCGCATTACCAGCGACCATATCATCAATCTTTTGCAGGAAGTCAGCGGCGATATGGATCAGGATATTCCATGGATGCTTTCTTATATTGACCAGTTTTTGGCATTGCCGGAATTGGAAAAGAGAAAGTATCAGCTGGCAAGAAGAATGGGCTTCCCGTTGGATTGGAAACAGCTGTATCGTCTGAAAGAAAGCGATCTTGCATACATTGAGGATCTGGCAAAAAATACAGTAGATGAAAAACAGTGGGAAACATTGCTCCATCGTTATATGGACCGTTATATTTAAGGAGGAAACATCGTGGATAAAATGGATCTGATTACAAAAGTCATTCCGGGACTTTTGGTGGTTGGTATCGTGTGGTTTAATATGCGGAAGCTCCAGCGCAATCTCAATGCCATGAAACAGCAGCATTGCAGCGGCTCTTGTCATAATTGCGCCCATAGCGCCGGTTGTACTTCTGCACAGAAAGAAAATACAGATAAAGAAGCATAAGATTCTTTGAATGACAGGGGGAATGAAAGATGAAAAAAAGAATTCTGGCTATGACATGTGCGGCAGCAGTGGTGGCAGCGGCAGTTCCTGTTTATGGGGCAGAAGAAACAGCAGCGGAGCCTGTGCAGTCTGCGGAAGAAACCGTAGCGACCAATCTTGGCGTGATGGTCAATGAAGAACCTGTGGAATTTTCCGGTCAGCAGCCGGTTATTGTTGATAATGTGACATTAGTGCCTGTCAGAGGCGTTCTGGAAACATTGGGGGTTACCGTTGCCTGGGACGCTGAAACACACACCATCACATTGACAGAAGGAGAAAAGACAGGTACTCTGACCATGGACAGCGATGTGTTCCAGACAGGAGATACCAGTGTGCAGATGGCTGCACCGGCACAGAATATCAATGGCTCTGCCATGATTCCTTTGCGTGCCGTTGCAGAATATTTTGGCGCAGAAGTTGGCTGGGATGCGAAAAACAGAATGGTTCTTGTGACAAAAGCACCGGAAGTGCAGTATCTGGCAGAAGATACTTACGAAAAAGTGCTGAAGGATGAAAATGGCAATCTGCTGGCAGAAGTGAAAGCCATTTATCCTGTTTTGACAGCGGAAGTACCGGAAGCAGCCAGAGATACTGTCAATAAAAACATTGCAGGTCTGACCATGAAAGCAGCTGATACCTATTTGGTAGAAGTCAAAGACGAAGTGACACAGGAAGCGGCAGAGCTTGGAGAAAACTTCCGTCCTTTCCAGCTGGTGATTTCTTATGAAGATGCATTCTATGGAAAAGGTGTGCTGTCCTATTTGACAACTGTTTGGGAATATCGCGGCGGTGCAAATGGTACCACAAAAGGCGTTGGTAAGATTTATGATTTGCAGACAGGGGAAACCAAAACACTGGGTGATTATATCAATCTCCAGTCTGGTCTGACAGAACGTGACTATATGGTGCAGGTATTCCGCAGAGATATGGCTTCCAATGGTGAAAAATATTTGGAAGGCGCAGCACAGAGCCTTCTGGATACTAACACCAATCTGGGCTATTATCTGAAAGATGAAAAAACAATGGTCATCTTTGCGGATCAGACAACTTTGAAGCCTCATAGCGAAGGCATTGTGAAATTGGAAATTCCCGTGAATAAGTAAAAGAGAAAAGTCAGGAATTCATATGCAGATATGGATTTCTGACTTTTTTTGTAGGAATTTGATATTTCTTGAAATTACAAAAGAAATTTATAACAATAGACAAGAAAGGAAATTGGAGAGAATTACAAAATTTAGATTAAAATCTTGTGAAAAGTATGTAAAGTTGTGTAGTTTTATGGAAAAGTCTTATCAAAATTCATATATTATGCTACAATATGGAGAGTCCAATGAAAAAGGAGGAGTATTATGAAACATAGCAAATTATGGTCAGCAGTGCTTTCTGCGGCAATGGTAATGGGGACAACAGTGCCTATTCTTGCAGCAGATATGGACGGAAAATTGGTTGTGATCCATACCAACGATATTCACGGGTATTATGCAACCGCTGAAGAATCTGTTGGAATTGCGGGCGTTGCTGCTTTGAAGGATTACTATGAAGCACAGGGGGCAGATGTGGTTTTGCTGGATGCAGGGGATTTCTCTCAGGGCACAACTTTGGTAAACCACAGCAATGGTTTGAAGGCTGCGGAATATCTGGCAGCAGCAGATTATGACGCAGTGTCTTTGGGGAATCACGAATTTGACTTTGGTTTTGAAGCACTGAAGGATACAGCTGCAGTTCTGAAGGCAGCGGATATTCCCATCATTGATGCTAATGTGCTGAAAAAAGGAACAGATACCCCTTATTTTGAAGCCAATACCATTGTAGAAACAGATGGCATGAAAGTTGGTATTTTTGGTCTGGATACAGCGGAAACCCGCACAAAATCCAGTCCCAGCAGTGTCAAAGACCTGACATTCCTGGATGGACAGGAAATGTTTGACTGCGCACAGGCACAGGTAGACGCTCTGGAAGCAGAAGGCTGTGATTATATCATTGCCCTGACCCATCTGGGTGTGGACGAAGAAAGTACAGGCAGACGTTCTACTGATCTGGCAGAAGCTGTGGATGGCATTGACCTGATTGTGGACGGTCACAGCCATACAGTGATGGACGGCGGTCAGATGGTAGGTGATACCATGATCGTCAGCACAGGCTCTTACCTTGCTAATGTAGGTACCGTTGTAGTGGATAAAGCAACTGGTGAAGAAACAGCAAAACTCATCAGTGCAGCGGATTATGCAGCAAACTATGGCACCTATGACGAAAATCTTGCAAAAATGGTAGCAGCAGACCAGGCTGAAGTAGACGGATATTACAGCCAGGTATTCGCAACCACAAAAGTAGATCTGAATGGTCAGAAAGACCCCGGCGTGCGTACAGAAGAAACCAATCTGGGTGACTTTACCGCAGATGCTTATCTGTATGCTGGCAGAGAATATGTGAAAGAACAGGGACTTGACATTAGTGTAGACGTTGCGCTGTCTAACGGCGGCGGCATCCGCGCAAGTGTGCCCGCAGGTGAAATCACCATGAATGACCTGTACACCGTTTTCCCTTATGGCAATACCGTTGCACTGGTGACAATCACTGGTGAACAGCTGCTGGAAGTGCTGGAAGCATCCACATTCTGCACACCTACAGCCATTGGTGGTTTCCCTCAGATTGCAGGGGCAGAATATACCGTCAATACAGCAGTGCCTTATGAAAATGGCGCACAGTATCCCGATTCTACATACTACGCACCTGCAAATCCTGGCAGCCGCGTCACCATCACAAGCATTGGCGGCAAACCTTTTGATCCAAAAGCAAATTACACTGTAGCAGTGAACAGCTTCCAGGCAGAAGGCGGCGATACATACTATGTATTGACACAGGGCTCTTATATGCAGGATACTGGCATTGTAGACGCGGAAGCTTTGATTTCCTATGTGGATTCTCTGGGTGGCGTCATCGATGAAACTTATGCAGAACCTCAGGGCAGAATCAAGATTGTTTCCGAACCCGTTGAAAATCCCGAAACAACTGTACCGGAAGAAACAACAGAACCTGAAAAACCTGTGGAACCTGAAGTAGAAGCGCCTAAGACAGAAGCAGAAGTGTCTCCCACAAAACTTTATACGGTTGTTGCAGGGGACAGCCTGTGGAAAATTGCGCAGAAAGAGCTGGGCAATGGCTCCAAATGGAAACAGATTTACGAAGCAAACAAAAAACAGATTTCCAATCCAAACCGCATTTATGTGGGACAAGAACTGGTGATCAATCAATAAGAAATACGGAAAAACCGCATCGTTTCAGATGCGGTTTTTTATTGCAAAAAAGCGGGATGTAAATCTCATGGCTTTTGTCTAAGCCATATTTTGTTTTTTATCTACGGGTTGAAAAGAGAAAAAGGAAGGGATATTTGTTTGATGTATATAAAACAATACAATCTGCTTTATACAAATTCAACAAAATCACGTGGGACAAAAAATGTCCAATATCCATAAAGACTTGGGACGGAAAATGTCCCAAATCTGTGTATACTTCCGAAAAAGAAAAACTTTCCTGAAAACCGATGACATTTTAATCTTGTGTGCTACAATAAGGGTGTCAATCGAAATTTTACGAAACAAAAAAGGAGAGAATAGCATGGCAATCAAAGTTGGCATTAATGGTTTCGGTCGAATTGGTAGAGTGGTATTTCGTGTATTGATGCAAAGAAGAGATGAATTTGAACTTTGCGGTATCAACCTGCGTAACGCAGAACTGGATTATATGGCATATCAGCTGAAATACGACAGTATTTTCGGTCGTTTTGATGGCGATATCGAAATTGGGGAAAACGAACTGATTGTAAATGGTCAGCATATCCATGTGTTCAGTGAAAGCGACGCTTCTCTGATTCGCTGGGCTGATTGCGGTGCTGAATATATTGTGGAATCCACTGGCGCTTTCAACACAATGGAAAAAGCAGCTCTGCATAAAGTGGGCGGCGCTAAGAAAGTAATTCTGACAGCTCCTTCCAAAGATGATATTATGCCTACATTTGTTATTGGCGTAAACGAAGATACATATACACCAGATATGGACATCGTTTCCAACGCATCCTGTACTACAAACTGTCTGGCACCTCTGGCAAAAATCATCCACCAGAGCTTCGGCATTGAACAGGCGCTCATGTCCACCATCCATTCTGCAACAGCAAAACAGAAAGCAGTTGACGCCAGAGCAGGACGTGACTGGAGAACAGGTCGTTCTGTATTCAACAATATCATTCCCTCCACAACAGGGGCAGCAAAAGCTGTTGGCCGTGTTATCCCTGAACTGAAAGGCAAAATGACAGGTATGTCTTTCCGTGTTCCTACCAATGACGTTTCCGTAGTCGACTTGACAGCCAGACTGAAAACAAATACAACTTATGAAGAAATCTGCAAAAAGATTAAAGAAGCATCCGAAACATACATGAAAGGTATCGTAAGCTATATTGCAGATGAAGTAGTTTCTTCCGATATGCTGGGTGATTTCCATACATGTATCTTTGATGAAAAAGCAGGTATCATGCTGGATGACAACTTTGTAAAACTCATTGCATGGTACGACAACGAGTGGGGTTACAGCAACAAAGTTGTTGATCTGATTGCGCATATGTACAGCGTAGATCAGAAAGCATAAGCTATCTATGGTTTTCCTAAATATATGAAAAAAGGCCCGCTTGCCAATGGATTTTTGGCAGTGGGCTTTTTTCTGCATAAAAAATCCCAAAGAATTTTTTCTTTGGGATTCTGTTATTCTGATTATTCTTCAGCCATACGGTAGCCAACGCCAACTTCTGTAAAGATGTATTGGGGCTGGGCAGGATTTTTTTCCAGTTTCCGGCGGATGTTTGCCATGTTTACGCGAAGAATCTGGTTATCTTTGATGGCATAAGGCCCCCACAATTCTGTGATGATATAATCATATGTCAGCACACGGCCGGCGCTTTTTGCCAGCAGAGAAACGATCTTGAATTCGATTTGTGTCAGATGGACATCTTTGCTGTCAACGGTAATCTGACGTTTATCGAAGTTGATGGTCAAACCACGAAGGGTAAAGACATCACCAACGGCATTTCCGCTGCCGCCTTTTGCCACATGGCGCAGAGCTGTACGGATTCTGGCAAGGAGCTCGGAAGTGCCAAAAGGTTTTGCAATATAATCGTCAGCACCCATATCCAATGCTTTTACCTTGTCTGCTTCTTCGGTTCTGGCAGAAACAACGATGACAGGAATATTAGACCATTTGCGGATTTCCTGCAGAATATCGATGCCGTCAATATCCGGTAAACCAAGATCCAGAAGGATCACATCGGGGCAGTGGGAGGGAATCATGGACAACGCTTCTTTGCCGGTGCGTGCCATGATTACGTTATAGTCATTTGCTTTTAAAGTTGTGGCAATGAAGTTGCTGATAGCTTCCTCATCTTCTACAACCAGAATCTTCAGTTTGTTGGACATTTTCAACTTCTCCTTTCATGGGCAGTACAAAGGTAAAATTCGCACCGCCGTTTTCGTTGTTCTTTGCGTAGATTTCACCGCCATGAGCAGAAATGATGGTCTTGCAGATGGGCAGCCCAATGCCAAGACCACGGGAAGAATCCGATGATTTACTGCTGGTGGTGCCGTCAAAAATATGAGGCAGACGTTCTTCTTCGATACCGATCCCCTGATCCAGTACAGAGAAATAAACATGATGCCATAAATGTTTTACTGTCAGATAAATGGGTTTTTCCGTACCGGAGTGACGGATGGCGTTTTCCATCAGGTTGATGAGCACCTGCTCAATGAGCATGGCATCCATAGGAACCAGAAGCAGCTCGTCGGGTACGCGAACACGGATTTGTGAAGAAGGAAACCGTTTTTGGATTTTTGCAACAGATTCCGCTACGATTTCTTCTACCACTTCTTCCTGTTTTTTCAGCTTTGTGCCTTCGCCGCTGATTTTTGTGACAGAAAGCAGGTTTTCTACCATCTGAATGAGCCATTCTGCGTCATGATGAATGTCGCTGAGTAAGCGGTCACAGACATCTTCCTGCAGCATGGAACGGTTTTCCATCAAAGTGGCTGTGGAACCAAGGATACAGGTCAATGGTGTCCGCAGGTCATGAGAAATAGCACGCAGCAGATTGCTCCGCATGTTTTCCTTTTCTTTTTCCAGCAAGATTTTCTGGGATTCGTCAACGATTTCCTGACGGTCGATAGCTAAAATGGTCTGAGATGTCATGAAGTTGGCAAACTGCAGAGCGTCATTTTCGATATAACCGTTTTTGGAGAATAAAAGCCCCAGAACACCATAGATTCTATCTTTATTGGAAAAAGGAATGTAGGTACCAAGACAGTTCTGGGATGTTTTTTCTGTACCCAGCCCCGTCATTTCGCCTTTTTGGAAGGCCTGTTCTGCTACCTGCTGTTCCAAAATGCTTTCCAAAATCAATTCGTCTTTTTCATTTACATATTTTGTTACCTTTTTTTCGGGCGAAATGGGAGAACCGATGTAGAGCACCGCACTGCACTGGTTGGCCGCATAGACACTGTCAATGGTGATCTGCATGATTTCATCGATGTTGTTTGCGCTGAGCAATGCTTTGCTCATGGAGTTCAAGCTTTCTGCCCGTTTTTCACGAATGGAGGACAGAATGGCTGCCTGTTTAACTTTGGCTGTCAATGCGCTGGTCAGTATGGACATCAGAAGCAGGATGCCAAATGTGACAGGATATCCCGCCAAGGTGAAGTTCAGTGCAAAGTAGGGGAATGTAAAGAAGAAGTTTACCCCTACAACACCGCAGAAAGATGCCACGATCCCCCAGAAATACCCGCTGGTGATGGAGGATGTGATAGCAACTGCCAGCATATAAACCCCGAAAATATTATCATTCATAACGTCTGCTTCCTGCAGACATAATGCGAATGTGGTAGCGAT
>NZ_CAJMDQ010000066.1 GCF_905212195.1 uncultured Anaerotignum sp.
GCCTCCGGCCAGAACGTCCAGAGCCTGGAGGAGGCTGAAAGCCTGTTTTCCATAGATCCTGCTGGAAACACAGTGGAAGAGGGAAGCGCCTGGGCTGGCTGGAATGACCGTGCACGGGCCTTTGTAAACCACATCAGCCGTCAGGACTGGACGGAGCTTTATGACATCAGTGTTACGGTGGAAGGCACCAAAGCCCCGCTTTCCAGTACGGAGATCGAATCCTATATGAAAAAAATTCCGTCTGACACATCAGAGGAACGGAAGGAGATCATCCGTTTTGCACTGCAGTCTGTGGGAAAGGTTCCCTATTACTGGGGCGGCAAGGCCAGCGCCAGAAATTACAGCGGCAACAACTTTGGTTCCATTACGATCCCCGACCACAGGGGCCGTATCCTGAAGGGGCTCGACTGCTCCGGCTGGATCAACTGGGTATACTGGTCTGTGACAGGCGAACGCCTTCCCTATGAGGGGACCGAGGGGCTTAAGTCCACGGGACGGCCGGTGAACCGAGCAGACCTAAAGCCCGGGGATATTATCGTCATCACCGGAAAAATACTGTTCTGTGATATGGTTCATGATATCATAAATGCCAGACACCATCTGCCATTTGGGCAGTGTGTAAGTCAGTTTCGGATTCAGGATAGCAAACTTGGGAAATACATTATCTCCAAAAACATGACCAATTTTCAATTTCTGTTCATGGTTGGTGATAACAGAGCCGCCGTTCATTTCGGAACCGGTTCCCACCATTGTCAGCACACATCCCACAGGAATGATGCGGTTATCCACATCTTCCATCCGCAGATAATACTTATCCCAAGGGTCTTCTTCGCACCATGTGGAAACAGAAACGGCTTTCGCATAGTCACATACGGAACCGCCGCCTACAGCCAGAAGCAGGTCAACGTCATTTTCTTTTGCTTTTTGACAGCCGTCGTATACTTTTTCGATTGTGGGATTGGGCATGACGCCGCCGTCCTCCACGATAGTTTTCCCACATGCAATGAGGATTTCGATAATCTGGTCATACAGTCCACTTTTTTTGATGGAACCGCCGCCGTAAATCAGCTGTACGGTATCGCCGTATTTCTGCAATTCTGCTTCCAGATTCTGCAAAGCATCTTCCCCAAAATACAGCTTTGTAGGGTTGCTATAATAGAAATTTCCTAACATCTTCTATTCCTCCTTATTTCTCTACATTTCCGATAACTTTTGCAGGCACGCCGCCCACAATAGTGTTTGCTGCCACATCTTTGGAAACCACCGCACCTGCTGCCACAATGGCACCATCACCAATGGTTACCCCCGGCAGAACGGTTGCGTTAGCGCCAATCCACACATTTTTTCCGATATGGATGGCTGCAGGGTGCATATTTCCTCTTTTTTCTGGATTTTTGTCATGGTTCAGTGTTGCCAGAACCACGTTATGTCCCAGCAGGGTACCGTCGCCGATGGTGATGCCGCCTTGATCCTGCATTCTGCATCCGCTGTTGAAAAATACGTTTTTCCCAATGGTCAGATTCTTTCCGCAGTCTGTATAGAAAGGCGGAAAGACTGCAAAATTCTCCCCAACGGTTTTTCCTGTCAATTTGCAGAACAATTCTGTGATTTCTTCCGGCGTATGGTAAGCGTTGTTGAGCTTTGCTGTGATCTTCAAGGCTTCCTGTGCCAGCACATGCATACACTGGTGCACGTCAGAACCTGCCACAACTTCTTTGCCGCTGTCCATAACTGCCAGAAATTCTTCCAATGACAAAGGCATATTTACCAGAGAACTGCCAAAAGCAAAAAGTTCTTTCCGCAGGGCTTCAGACTGATTTTGCAGGTCATAGGCTTTAAAAATCCCCATGTTTTCCAGTCCCAAATACTGGATAAAGGAATTTTCGTAAGCATAAATGGCACCGTCGTATACGCTGTCACTTCCAGAAGACAGAAACAATGCGGCCTTTCTCAGCTTCTTCGGTTTATCCAGCGCGTAGATCCGATTGATGGCACACTGTAACTGCCCACTAAATCCATGATAATACACCGGAGACGCCAATACAATCATTTCCGCTTCCTGCAATAAAGGATAAATTTCCTGCATATCATCCTGCTGGATGCAGGCACCGTTTCCTTTTGTATGACAGTATTCACAAGCCAAACAGCCATTAATGTTCTTTTCGCAAACAGAAATCACATTCACATGATGTCCCTGCTGTTTTGCCCCATCCAAAAAGGCTTCAATCATAAAGGCTGTATTCCCGTGTTTCCGCGGGCTGCCGTTCAATACCAAAATATTCATTGTTTATTCCACTCCCATCTGAAAAGTCACTTCCACTGCCCCACTGTCTACGGCTTCTGCCAAACCGGCAGGGTCATCCACCTTGCCCAAAGGCGTATAGCCATAACTTGTAGCAAAATCTTCATAAAACAGCACCAGACAATCTGAACCGTAAAGCATCAAATCGCCTGTATGAATCTGCCCCGGATATACCCGATCTGTGGGCAGAGATTTTGAAAGATACGTATATTTTTCATTGCCGTTGAGTTCTTCCATAGAAACCGTCATAGGCAACATGTTTTTCAGAGATTTTGTCGTTTCATTCTCATAAAGGGAAACGCTGTAAGTTTTCTGTCCGATCACAATCTGCATCTTTTCCATCTGCACTTCCTCCTCTAAAACTGTTTGTTTCTCCTCTGCCGTTGTCCTTTCCTCTGGAATATTCATGGAAATCCACAGAGTCGGCACAAGGGCACACATCAAAATAGCCGTAAAACAAAATACTTTTATGGTTCGCTTTCTTTTCATAGATTTTCCCCCATTCATCGTACTTTTTGCAGCCTGCACTTCCTTAGCATCATTATATCCGCTTCCAGTTCAAAGAACAAATACTTATATTAAATACATTGCTATGCTTTTCAGGCATAGGAAAACATGTTATAATTCCAAGTAAAAAAAGGAGATATCGCCCATGGAACTTCGTGTACTGCAATATTTTCTCACCGTTGCCAGAGAGCAGAGCATTTCTGCCGCCGCTCAGGCACTCCATTTGTCCCAGCCCACACTTTCAAGACAGCTGAAAGAAATGGAAGAAGAATTGGGGAAAACATTATTCCTGCGAGGCAATCGAAAAATCACCCTCACAGAAGAAGGGATGATTCTGCGGAAACGTGCCCAGGAAGTTATGGAGCTGCTGGAAAAAGCCCAGGAAGAAATCGCCTGTTCCACAGAAATCATCGCTGGCAATATCCACATTGGCGCCGGAGAAACAGAAGGCATCCGCCCTTTGATTCAAGCCGCCCATTCCCTGCAAAAACAATACCCGTTGGTACATTTCCACATTGTCAGCGGCGACAAAACCACCGTTTTGGAGGAACTGGATCATGGGCTCATTGACTTTGCCCTGATATTCGGGGAAATCGACACATCTCGCTATGATTTTCTTCCTCTTCCCGCAGTGGACGCTTTCGGCGTACTGATGCCAAAAGATGCGCCTCTTGCCCAAAAGGCAGTCATCGAACCGCAGGATCTTTTGCCCTATCCCCTCATCACTTCCAGACAGATGCTCCGGGACGACCATCTGGCGCATATCTTCGGAAATGATGCCAAAAATCTCACCATTGCTGGCACTTATAACCTGCTGTTCAATGGCTCCATCATGGTAGAGGAAGGCATAGGATACGCCATCTGTTTTGACAATATCATTCACATCAGCGAAGACAGTCCTCTTTGTTTCCGTCCTCTTTCCGTGCAGGTTTCGCCACAAATGCAGCTGATCTGGAAAAAATATCAGACATTTACAAAGGCTTCGCAAAAATTTCTGGAAACCCTGCGGACATCTATTTCCCTTTGATAACATACAAAAAAGGCCTTCTGATAAACAGAAAGCCTTTTTCTTTTCTAATTATTTTTTGAAAGGTTTATATTCCACATCCAGACCGAAATGTTTGGGGCCGAAGCATGCCAGACCTTCCGGTGTTGTCCAGATTTCAGGAGAAGGCAGTGCCAGAACTGTCATTTTCTGACCGATACCGAAATTAGGAGATGTGAGAGGATTGCCATCTTCGCCGATCATGCAGATCAAATCAGGTGCAACCACATCTACTTCACCATTGCGGTAAGAAATGATATTTTCATTCTTCAGCCAGATTTTATACTGTTCACCAGCATATTCCCCTTCACCTGCCAGATGGATTTCACCGAAGTTGAAGCCATCTCTTGTTTCCCAAGGGAAATCTGTCACAGCACCTTTGAACAGGATTTTACCTTCTTTTGCGTCAGCAATGGCTTCTGCCACATCTGCGCCTTTTTCTTTTGTTTCTCTCAGGATCTGACCGATTTCCTGTGCGTAAGTAATCATATCAGGAATCAGGGATTCTTTGATGACTTTGCCCACGTTGGCATGGTCTGCAACGCCAACCATGTTGTCGCTGGCAACAGCAATGGCTCTGACGATGTCTTCCGCTCTCAGGTCATTCTGTACGTTCTGGATAACGATCTTTTCACCGAAACGAGTTGCCACACCCATGGGATAAATGGGCACGCCTTTTACATAATATGTAGAATGCTGCAATTCGGGTACAGATCTGCCGGCAGGGTCAGCATCCAGCAGAGGCACGCCTTTTTCCAGCGCTGCATGGAGGGCTTCCGCTGTGTTTGCGCCGCCCAGTTCTGTGGAACCTACAGCATAGATTTTTTTACCCAACGCTTCTTCCAGGGCTTCCATTGCCAGAACAGAAGGCACTACTTCGGAAACTTCCAAATCTTTGAATTTGGGATTCAAACCAGTTGCAGAAGGTGCGCCGCAGCCATAAGGTGTTACCACATATTCATCATCGGGCAGTTCATCCAGACTGATGAGCTGCAGCACTTCGTCATTGTCAAAATGCTTCTGCATCATTGCCAGACCTTCTTCCAGCGGGCCGCCGCCGCCAGTGCCCAGTACGGCACAGCCGTACAAAATATCTATCATATCCTGTTTTTTCAATTCTCTCATGTTGCTACATCCTTTCTTTTTTTACTGTTCACAAATGCCATCTCTTGAAGTGGAAGGCATGAATTTTTCTAAGATAAGATAAACGATTCCGCCGATGATAATACCGGAGAATTCAACTTTTACAAGGAAATACGCACAAAGTGCACCGATGAACCAGGAAATCACACCGCACCAGTTCACGCCATTCACAGGTCTGAAATTCTCTTTTTTGCCCTTGCCTACAATCCAGTAATCGGCAATGATGACGCCGCCAATGGGGCAAACCACATAAGAAAGCAAGCTCAGCACCCCTTCAATGTGGGACAGTACACCAATGTTACACAGTACGATCCCCAGAATACCGGCAATCAGGGTAGCTTCCCGTCTTTTATTATCTTTCAGATTGAACGCCATAACGATGTTCAGTCCTCCGCTGTAAGCATTGGTGGAGTTGGTTGTCCAGGTGGAAATAATCATAGCTGCAATGCCGAAGAGAGGCAGTCCAACATTAATCAATACCATGCTGATGTCATATTCCCCGGAAATCTTTGTCAGCAGGATACCCATAATCAGTGTGATAACGCCCATAGGGAATACACCGTAAAATACAGATTTCACTGTATCTTTTCTGCTCTTCTGGAATCTGGTATAGTCCGCTGCGTTAATGGTTCCCACTGCTGTAAAGTTAAAGGACAATGCTACACCACTCATAAAACTCATGGTCTGTACAGTTTCTGTTTCCAGACCCTGTCTGCCGTAAATCTTGAATGCCAGATACAAACCAAAAAGCATAATGATCATCAACAGTGGAATGGAAATCTTGTCCAATTTTTCCAGTGCTGTCATACCGAAAACAGCTGTTAACAGCATAATGAGACCCCAAACAGTATTGGATACCACAACGGGAACGTGAATCCCCGTCATTGCCTGCAAACCATTGGTAAAGGCTTCCCCACAGACACCATTCTGGATACCAAACCAACCGATCAAATTTACGGCAAAAATGATGCTGACAATAAATCTTGCACCTTTTTTCCCGAAACCGGCTTCACATGCTGTACAGGAAGGAACGCCAAGGTCACAGCCCATCATCCCTGTGATAACCATACCGATGACAACCACCAAATAGCCCAAAGAGCCGGAAATGATAGCCGGCCAGATAGGCATAGCCTCTGCCAACATTGCACCCAGCAAAAACGCCGGTACGCAGACACAGATACCTGCCTGTACAAATGCCAGAGAAACCCAGTCTTTTCGCTGTTCAGCGGAAATCGCCTGCAATGCGGTGGTTTCTTTCTGATTTTCTTTTGTTATTTTGTCTTTTGTGATTGTTTCTTTTTCCATAGCCCTCTTTTGTCTGATTCCTTTCTTTGTTTTTCTATATGTTATCATGTTCTCATTCATTTTACTTTGTGCATGCAGGAAAAAACACCGCATATTCTTTATGCACATGCACAAAAAAGGTTGTTGTCCTTGCTGTTTCATAGTATAATAACAGAAAATTTTTGTGCAAGGAGCATTTTTATGAGTATCACCATTCGAGATTGTCTGAACCTGCCATCTTTCAGTTTCGGGAATGTTGTGGCAGGCAAAAACGGACTGGATAAAATCGTATCCTCCGTTTCTGTCATGGAGTTTTTCTCCCTTTCCGACTTTGATGTATTCACACCAAATGAATTGATTATTTCCGCTTTCTACGCCATCAAAGACGATGTGGAAAAGCAGTGTGAAGCCCTGAAAGAACTGGCGGACACCGGTGCTATCGCGCTGGTGCTGTTTTACGTGGGTGCCGTCATACCAGAAATTGATGAAAAAGTCATCAATCTGGCAGATAAGCTGGAACTGCCCCTCATTGAGCTGCGTTCCGAAAATTATTCCATCAAATACAGCGACATCATCACCGATGTGATGACTGCCATCATACAAGACCAGAGCGCCTCTCAGGACTTTATCGACACCACCAAAAAACGACTGGAACAGCTGCCCTTTGAAGTCCGCACCATGGAAAACCTGCTGAACATCATTTCCAACCATTATAAATGCAATCTGCTGCTGACTGGCGCTTCACAGCTTTATTTCCAGTCACAGTACCGCCCCACCTATATCAGCGGCGATTCTGACTTTTTCTATGAGCAATTCCATAATGCGCCCACAGGCTATTGGGAGAAAACGCTGTTTGTGCAGGACAAAGAGGTTCATATCTACAAAATGGACTTTTCCTATACCTCCAACATCCGTATGACATTATATGCTTCCTGTCACAACACGGTTTTGGACGAAAATATCCTGCATAATATGTGCACCTGTACCCTGTTCTTCTCCACCCTCTGGGGATACTCTCTGGATTTGTCATCGCCGGAAACACTGCTTTCTCTGATTTTCAAAACAGAAACTGGTGCCGCAAACCGTTATCTCAATGCAGCAGGCATCCCTTTTTCCCGCATTGCTAACCTCATCATCGTTTCTCCCGGCGGCGGTGATATTCAGGAACTAAAGGCACATCTGCTTGCACTTTTCTATGATTACAAAAAGTACTTTCTGGAAGATATCATTGACAATCAGATTGTTATTCTTTCGGCTTTTGACCTGACAAACAGCATGGATGCCGCGCTTTTTGAGGAATTGTGGCGCTTTACAGATAAATTTGACCCCAAAGCCACATTTTTTATGAACGAAGGCAGCAAAGACATTGCCGCTCTGAAAAGAACCTATATGGATTTCCGCAAAAGCCTGCCCGCATTATACAAGATTTTCCAAAACCGCAGAAACTGGGATACCCATGACATCATGCTTTCTCAGGAAATCATCGCACTGGCAGAAACAGAAAACAAGCGTACCAAATATCTTTCCAATCTGGCAGAAATACTGAAGCAAGACAGTGACGACCTGCTGACCACATTGGGGGTCTACATGATTGACTGCGACAGCAAACTGAATCTCACTGCCCAGACTCTTTTTCTCCATCGCAATACCGTCACATACCGCCTGAATAAAGTCCGGCAGCTGACCAACACAAACTTCACACTGATGCCAGCCGCCTACGACTTTTATATGGCTTTGGCATTATGGCGATATCAGAAAATGGATGGCTGATAAAAAGAAAACACCTCATACCTGCAACAAAAGGTATATGAGGTGTTTTTTCTTTGAAATGTTAACGCAAAGGATATTTTACTGCTTCCTGAATGCCGTCTGCAATTGCCTGCGCCACCTGATCCTGATAAGCGGGATTGGAAATCTTCAAAGCATCCCCTGTATTTGTAATGAAAACCACTTCTACAATGGCTGACGGAACTGTGGTACGATTCAATATCAAAAGATCTGTCCGCAGTTTTACGCCGCGGTTGGTATTGCCAGTACCGGAAATCATACTTGCCTGCAAGATTTCTGCCAGCTGTTTGCTGGTTAATCTGGAACTGCTGTCATTGGCATGAACCTGATACAGACTTTCTGTGCCGTTGGCTGTTTCCGGGCCAGAGTTTATATGAATGGAAACCATCAGGTCTGCAATGTCATTGGCTGTTTGCGCTCTTGTGCTGTTTTCTGGATAAACATCGCTGTCTCTGGTCATATAAACCTTGATACCGCTGCCCTGCAATTCCTGCTCGATCTTCTGGGCAATGGTCAGGGTCAGATTCTTTTCCTGCATGCCATTTCCACTGGTGCCCGGGTCTTTGCCCCCATGTCCTGCATCCAACAGCAAGACTTTGTCATAGACTTCTTTTGGATTTTTCACGCGGATGGCATAGCTGTCCCCTTCATCGGTCACTTCATATGCACTGATGCGGTTCTGCTTGAAACGAAATGTGGTGTTGCCGCCTTTGGTGGACACTTCGATATTTTCCACCACTGTTCCTTTTACATCATATGTACCATAACCGTAAAGATTTTCATAATCTCCCGGCAATGTCACATCAAAATATCCATCCAGATAATGATCTTCCAACTTGACGCTTCCCGTATCTATTTTATCTTTTTTGTCCAGATAAAGCACATTGGCGTTTTTGTCGTAACGCATGTTTTTCAATGTCGTCGGATAGATTTCCAGAATCAGGTTCTGGTTTTCTTCCCGATAGCTGTACTGCACCAAATCTTCTACAGAAAATACCATTTCCACTGTATTTCCTTTGGATGTATCCACCTTTCCATCCAAAACATACTGGAGTTCATCCGTATTGATTTTGTCCTTCAAATTGGACTGGCAATTGGGGATGGTCACAACAATCTTTTGAGGGTCAGCCGTCATGGCAACACTGGCTCCGAAAGAGCCTGTCCCTCCAATGGTGATGATGTCTTTATTCTGGCTGTGGACAGCAGAAATCTTATCTACCGTTGTTTTGCCGAAAGAAATGGTGATATTTTTCTTGTCTGCACTCTGTGTTACTTCATAATCCTTTTTCCCGCTCAAGTCAAATACGACACGGGTAAAGGAATCACCATTATTTTCATGGGTTGCCGTGCGAATCCCTGTGACGATATCACTGTTCGTTTTTGTGATTTCACCGGGAAGGCTGCTTTTTGCACCATAAAAATCCAAAACGATTTTCTGGTCATCCACAAAAGTTTTTTCATACCGTTCCATTGGCGCATCTGCCTGAATGATAAATGTCTGGTCTGCATCTTTTGCAGATGGTGTCTGGATACCCGTCAATGTGCCCGCTGTTGTCTGTCCGCTTTCCGGTTTTGTTGGTTCTTCTTTCGCATCCGTATCACCACTGTTGATGATAACTGTTCTGTTGGGGTCATCCCATTTGATGTTCAAATGCAAAGCATCTGCCAATGCCCGGACAGGCAGCATGGTTCTATCATTGACGATGGTCGCCGGAACATCCATGGTGAATTCCTTCCCATTTTCATATCCCGCTTTACTGTTTACGGTAAAAACAATGATGTCACTTCCCCGCATGACATAAATCTGCTGTGCCGCTTCATTCCAATTGACTTCGCATCCCAGTTCTTGGGCAATCTGCCGCATGGGAAGCATGGTTCTGCCGTCAATGATGACCGCAGGCATGTCCTTAGGCACCATTTCTTTTCCGTCGATTTCTATTTTCACTTCCTTTGCCGCGTAGGCATGGTGTTTGCCGTTATAAAATAAGTCCATCTTGACTTGCTCACCATAAACCATTGTTGTGCCCAATAACCCCAGTGCAAGGGTTGTAAGCAGAAGTTTTTTCCAATTCATTGTCACACATCCTTTGCTTTTTCCTGTGTTTTCATAAATGCCCTAATTGCATTTTACCATCTTACAGACACAGAAAAAACAAAAATGAAAATTGTTAAGATTTTCTTTAAAATTTTTCTGAGAACAAGAAAAAAACGTTCAAATACAAAGGAGAAAGCCGCTCTGAAAATGATGAATGGATCGACGGCGAGTGCGGAGATATTTTTGCTATGACAAATGATGGAAAACTCATGAATTTCTCCGTTGTAACTGTCCATGATGGCAAAGTCCAGCCAACAGAACCGGTGGAAATTCCTCTGCCATTGACCTGACAAATAACAACATTTATTAAAAACCCCCTTCTCTGCGCAGAAAAGGGGGTTCATTTATTTATAGGTATTAACTTTCAGATGGAATTTGCCTGCCTTTATGGTCTACAGTATATTCACTAGTATATATGATCTATGAAGCCGGCACAATGTCATATCCTTTTTCTTTCAAGCATTTCAAAATGGTGTCCAGTGCTTGGGGTGTGTACTTCGCATCGTTATGAAATAATAGAATGGAACCGTTTCCTAAATGCTTATGATTCAGGATTTGATTGATTTCTGCTTTGACACTTTTTCTTTCCAGAGCCAGACTACCCACATCTAAACAAAATGCTCCCCCTATTTCCGCCATTTTTCAATACTTTCCATGAAAAATCAAATCGGTTTTTCCATTTTTCAACAGATAACAAAGCAAACCTTCATGATCTACAATGGCGTTTTTTATCACATTAGGTTCCGATTGATCTGTTGTGTAAATGTGATCCATGTGATATAAATCCGGGACATTTTGATAATGTGCCAGAAAGCGATACACGGGAATGGTATCCTCCACGGGCTTTTCAATACCCCAGCCAGGCAAAGTTTCCCGTTTATAATTTCTTCGCTCTGCCGCTAAAAATTCTCCTGTATCTGTGGAATAAAAATGATCGTGTATATTGGTTGCCCAACCTCTGAAAATAGGAACATCCACCGCCATATAATCCGTCACGCCGCCTCTTTGAGAACGATCTACCAAAGCATATCCCATACAACCTTCACAAAAATACCCCAACTTTCCTAAAGTCTGAATCTCGTTCAGATCGGTCGTATATAAATGGTCATGGTTTTCACGGCAATAAAAACGGAAAAATGGAATCTTAATGCTAAATCCTTTTGGATAATAATGTGCTCGCAACAAATCATTCAAAGTTTCGTAATGAGCACGATCTTTTGTTTTTACCCGAAATTGACCCGACTGGATGGCACTGTACAAAAATAATGATGTAAGCCGTTCTGCCAAAAATGCTAACAGACGAAATCTGGTTTTCTGTGACTGTCCAGGTTTAAATGGCGGACGATACATAGGCAGTGCGTCGATGTCCTTTTTCAATCTGGCATAGACATTATCCAGCATAAAGAAAATAAATTCGCAATAAGCATCAAAAAACTTTTTATTGGCCATAGTCAGACATTTATAATATCCTTTTTGATCTCTTCCATAGAAGTGAAGGTTGAAATTTCTTCCCAAATCCATATATTGATCGTACTTGCTATTGTAAATAATAGACGCACAAGTATCGAACAATTTTTCTCCAAGGGGATGGCATGCACAGAATTGATCATAAAGGCAGTTTGTGCCCAACTCTTGCAATGTCATTGGCGTAGAAGTGATGACATCAGCGTCTGACATTTCTTCCTCTATTCTTTTTTGATTGTATCCCAGATTATCCAGAAAAGAATTCTGCGGATGGTTTTTCCCATCATTCAAATCCAGAAAAGAACGATAGTGCATCAATCCATAAATGTCATGGGAACGATTTTTCCAAATCCAGTAGACACCTGTGAACTCACTGTACAGATCATGTTTTTCGATGATATTGTTTTTCGTATCATCCCGCAAAGCAAATCGAAAGCCGTATCTTCCTTCTGGACCACTGAGAATTGAAAAAACACAGTTATTCTCAAATTCAGGATAATTTTCCGCACCATGATGGATCACATAAACACCGCAATTACTCATAAATACCGACTCCTTCCATAATAAAACTTACAGAATAAAATTTCTTTTACCATTACTATATTGAGGAAAGTCTATCGAGTAAAGTTAGAAAACCTTTAAATATTGGTATTTTATCGCAAAAATCGACAAAAGGAAAAGGCAGGGCCTTCTCCTTTTGAAATTTCTGATAATTAACTTTTTTACTATACAATTGATTGAAAATCCCTTTTTCCACACAGAAATGGGGTTTTGCTATATACTCTTTTTTACATCAACTTTCGGCAGAAATTTGCCTGCCTTCATGGTCTACGGTATATTCACCAGTATGTATGATCTCGGAAACTGGCACAATGTCATATCCTTTTTCTTTCAATCCTTTCAAAATGGTGTCTAATGCTTGGGGGGTGTACTTTGCATCGTTGTGGAACAATAGAATGGAGCCATTTCCTAAGTGTTTATGATTCAGGACTTGATTGATTTCCGCTTCGACGCTTTGTTCTTTCCAGTCTAGACTATCCACACCTGAAACAAAAATACTTCCCGTGATTCCGGCATTTCAGAAGTTTCTGATAATTTCTATCTGGGCTTCTATGAGATTTGTAATTGCGGTAAGTAAGACGATGGTTTGCAGTGCCTTATCTTTCTTACCGCTTTTCTTTTTTCAAATGTTATTGTTTCTATAATTACATGATACTCATATATGTTATAATATCAAAAAGGAGGGGTTGTTATAGCAGCATCAAAAATCATAAAACAACTGATGATTGAAAGAAGTATGAGTGTAAAAGAGCTTGCGGAAAAACTGGAAATTGCTCCACAATCCATGAGCAATAAATTATACCGTGACAGTTTTTCATTCGATGAAGTTCTGAAAATCGCAAATATATTGGACTGTGATATTCAATTCATGACAAGAGATACCAAAAAGATTTTTCAATAAAAATAAGGGGCGGATATACCGCTCCTTTTTACGTATAATTTCTGATAATCAATTCTTTGTACCTTCTTTCGCCGCCAGCTGCAATACCCATGCTATTGCTTCGCTCCACTTCTTCTATGACAAAGCCCTGATACAGTTCCCGAATGAACGGATGGTCATTATAGGAAATCACAAATTTCCCTTTGATATTCGCCAGCTTGTCCCGCAGAATGATGTGCTGACTTTCATCAAAAATAAAATCTCCTATATCATAGTATTTTTCTGCTTCGTAGTATGGCGGATCACAATAAAATAAAGTGCCGCTTCCATCATGCCTCTGAATCAGATCCGCAAAGCTACGGTTTTCAATCAAAACCGTGGACAAGCGTTTCTTGACTTCTTCCAAATTTTTCAACTGTAATACATCTCGTGTCTGGCAGCCAAAGGATGACACCTTGCCACCATAGGAAGTCTTGATCAGGAAAAGAAACCGTGCCGCACGTTGAATTTCAGTCAAATCTTCTCGGTCAATGGTCTTGCGACACATCTGGAACATTTCTCTGGAATTGAGTGCATATTCCAATTCCTTCTCCACCGCTTCTGGGTGATGTTTCATCATACGGAATAAGTTTACCAGATTTGAATTGATGTCATTATATACTTCTTTCGGTGCGTGTTTGTCCCGATGAAACAGAACCCAGCCGGCTCCACCAAATACCTCTACATATTTCTGGATGCCTTCCTTTGGAAAACGGGAAATGATAGTTTCTCGTAGCTGTTTTTTACCGCCGATCCATGTCATAAAACTGTTCATGGTAGTCCCCCTCTCTGTTTTTGAGATTTATTATGGCAGAGAGGAAGTCTCAAAGAGTATCAAACTATCATAAAAATTAAAATAAATCTATCAATTTGATTAAATTGATAGATTTATTTTAATAATTTATCATAGTATTGTTGTTTTATCTGATATCCCGTAAAACTTTTTTCAATTATATCTTCTTTTACAAGTCGTTCAATCCCATCATATATTGTTTTTTCACTAAATCTTCTAGCTTTATCTTCTGACCAATTTTTAAAACCCGCAACAATTTCTTCCGAAAATAAACTATTATGAATTTCAATTAAATAACAAATCGTTGATAAACATTCAAGCTCAGTATTACTGTTAACAGTATTCACAAAAGCACATGCCTTTACCAAATTTGGCATAATTTCTTTCATTTTATTCTCTACTGACTCACTAACGATTTTACTATATAAAATACTTTCGGCTTCTTCAATACTGGATGTTCCATGATAATTCTGAAATTCTCGAATATTTCTACTAATAACATCTATTGCGTGATCATAAGGACCATACTTATGTTTTTGAAATTTAAAAAATTTATTTTGTGAAAATAAATCCATGAAATAACACGTTTTTTGAAGTCGTAATGTACCAAATCTGTTTAAGTTTTCTTTTATTTTCATCAACACATATGCTGATAATGTAAGTTTGGGTTCTTTTATTGGAACAGAAGAAGAATAGTGGTTTGATGATGGTTCATAAATATATATCTCTACACTATCAGCTAAATCTTCTAAAGCAAGTTCAATTGTCTTTTTTACTTCAGACCAAACAAGGCCACCATTTCCACTTCCCAATGGAGGAATAGCAATACT
>NZ_CAJMDQ010000067.1 GCF_905212195.1 uncultured Anaerotignum sp.
AAAGAGGGAAGGGACAGACATGAAGAAACACTTACTCTGCGCGGTAATCATGGCGGCGCTGACCCTTTCTGCCTGTGGGCAGGAAGAAGCGGTCTTTACACTGACAGCCGCTCAGCAGGAGCAATATACACAACAGATGGAAGAAGTGGCAGAGGAATATTATTGGGATTTTGACGGGGACAGTCTGCGTTTTTCCGCAGGTGTGATTCCTGAAAATACAGAGGAAAATGCGGATTTCTTTGCAGCTTGTGCGGAAACCGACCATAATATGACCAGTTATGCCGGCACAGAAGTGGTGGTGGGCACCGCCAATCTGATGCATTACAACGGGGATGCGGCAGGTCAGTTGATGTGTTATTTTTCCGGCAGCAGCCTCATCGGCGTATGTTATCAGGGGGGATATGATAACAGTTGGTACAGCCTCAATGCCCGGAATCCTTACGAAGCCAACGGCAATTTCCAGTCTTATGAAAACTGGGAAGGCATGGGCACCAGTTTTTCCATGACACCGGCTTCTTTTCCCAAGGAAGGCTTCCTTTCCGCAGGGAAAGACAAGGACGGCAATGTGCTGACAGCATCTTTGCAGGATGGTGCCGTACAGGTTTATCGTTATCAGAAAGGTGCCCTGCGTCTGTGGCGGACACTGACATTCGGCAGTGGTCTGGAAGCCACATCTGCAACGTTCTTTGACGGCGCAGAAGGCAGCGAACTGGCAGTGGTGCTTTCCAGCATCACCGAAGAAGGCAGCGGCGAGAGTGAACATGTTTTCACCCGTTCGGAAAAAATATTGTTCTACGACGCCAATATGCAGAAAACATCTGAGGAAATCCCGCTGGAATCCAGCGATGCCGGGGCTTTGGCAGCAGAAGGCAGCAAGCTCATACTTTCCGACGATAAGACCATACAGTATTATGAACGGGGAGAAGGCGGCTGGAGCAACACAGGCTTTACCCGTTTGAAACATAACGTAGATTACATCCATATCACCGACCTGGACGGCAACGGTGTGAAAGAATATCTCATGAGTGACGGCATGGATTTATATCTCTATCAGAAAAACGACAATAACTTCCGCAAGATTTGGTCTACCCATCTGGGCGTGGAAAGCCTTTATGGCCCCATTACCAGCGGCGACCTGAACGGCGACGGTGTGAAAGAAGTCTATGTCTGCGATATGACAGGCACCACCATCCGTTATCTGCTGACAGAAAAAGGCCTGCGTTCCTCCAATGAGGACATTGTGTACGGACAGTGCATCTATCCCTACGATTTGAACAGCGATGGGCTGGATGATTACTGGCTGGTGACAGACATTGAGGAGCGGAACGGCTCTCTTTGCATGGCAGAACAGGCTGCGGAATAACATAAAGAGGAAATACTATGACAGAACAGGATTTGTATTATATGAAAGAAGCCCTGCTGGAAGGGGAAAAAGCTCTGGCAGAAGGGGAAGTGCCCATTGGCGCCGTTATGGTGCGGAATGGGGAAATCATTGCCCGTGGTCATAACATGCGCAATACGGCAAAAAATCCCCTGCGCCACGCGGAAATCGACGTCATCAACGAGGCGGCAGGCATTGTAGGGGATTGGCGGCTGGAGGACTGCACATTGTATGTGACCGTAGAGCCTTGTCCCATGTGCGCCGGTGCCATCGTCCAGGCAAGGATTCCCCGCGTGGTATTTGGCACCAGAAACAGCAAGGCAGGCTGCGCTGGGTCTATTTTGGATTTGCTCAATGAGCCGCGCTTCAACCATCAGGTGGAAGTGGAAGAAGGTCTTTTGCAGCCGGAATGCAGCGAGATCATGAAGCGGTTTTTCCGCAGATTCCGCAAAAACAAAGCCGCGGAAGAAACGGCGGAAAAACAGCCGGAAACGGAAGCATAAAAGAGAAAAATCGAGGGTTTTTGCCGGAAATACGCCTTTTGCGGAAATTTCCATTGACAGAAAGCCCGTTGTTATGTATACTATAATGGCATTTTTGAAAACGGTAAAATTTCCGTGCTAGCCGGGGGATTAGCGGTACCCTGCACCCACAATCCGCTACAGTGGGGGTGACGTCTGCTTTCGGCGCCGTCCAAAAATGGTCTGCCCTTTGGAAGGGGCGTTGAAGTTCAAGTCTTGCACAACAGGAGCCTGTGAACCGTGTCAGGGTCGGAAGGCAGCAGCACTAAGCAGTCAACTTCTCGTGTGTCGCAAGGTCGCTTGGATGGAGCTTCAGAAGGAGGTAACGCATGGTTGGCAGTGACAACAGCAGATGCACGGATTCCTATAAAAATCAGACGGGAGAGAATCCCGTCTTTTTTCATTGTCAAAGGCTCATTTCATTCAAGCCTTTGACAAGCAGACAGAGGTATAAAGCAGGAGTTCCATGGGCTGAGAGCCTTGAAACTCCTGCTTTTTCCTCGTCGGAAGTAAATTCCGACTGCGGATTCCAGTTGGGGAACCCTTTGTTCCCCAAGCCCTTCCGCGTTCTTGAAGGAATAGAAAAGTTTCTTGATTATCATCATAAGGAGGAAAATGGGCGGTACCCTGCCTTTTCATTTCCCCTGCCCTATGCTATACTGTATCTGTCCCTTTGGGACATTTCCGCCTGTTTTTTCAGGCGTTATGAAGGAGGAATCGCCATGTCTTACACGGCGTTATACAGAAAATTCCGCCCCAACGTCTTTGCCGGCGTGGTGGGGCAGGATCATATTGTGAAAACACTGAAAAATCAGATGAAAACAGGGCGCGTGTCCCATGCCTATCTGTTCTGCGGCACCAGAGGTACCGGCAAAACATCCACAGCGAAAATTTTTGCCCGTGCCATCAACTGTCTGCATCCCACAGAAGATGGGGAACCCTGCAACGAATGTAAAGTCTGTCAGGATATTCTGGCTGGGCGCAGCGTCAACGTCATGGAAATCGACGCCGCTTCCAACAACAGCGTCGACAATATCCGTGAAATCCGGGAAGAAGTGAAATATCCCCCCACAGAGGGTACCTTCAAGGTCTATATCATCGACGAAGTGCATATGTTGTCCAACAGTGCTTTTAATGCATTGCTGAAAACATTGGAGGAACCCCCTGCACACGTTATCTTCATTCTGGCCACCACCGACCCTCAGAAAGTGCCTGCAACCATCCTTTCCCGTTGTCAGCGGTTCGACTTCCGTCGCATCACTGCCGACGATATTGCTCATACACTGATGAAATATCTGAGCGAAGAAGGCCTTGCGGCAACAGAAGATGCTCTGCGTTATGTGGCACAGCTGGCGGACGGCTCTCTCCGTGACTCTTTGAGTATTCTGGATCAGTGTCTTGCTTTTTACAGCGGCGAAGAAGTGACACTGGAAAAGGTACAGGATGTGGTGGGTGCCGTTGACAAAACGGTGTTCTTTGACATGACAGAGGCTTTGAAGCAGAAAGACGCCGCCAAAGCCATGGAACTGGTGGAGGAAATGCTGCTGGCGGGCCGTGACGTGAAGCAGTTTGTGACGGAACTTTTGGTGCATCTGCGGAATCTGCTGGTCACATCCACGGTGCCGGACAATGCCCGTATTCTGGACTTGTCCGCGGAAAACGCAGCCCGTTTGCAGCAGCAGGCAAAGGGACTTTCCCCTGCGGAACTGACTTACTGGATTGGGCGTTTTTCCGGCTTGCAGAATGACATGAAATATGCTTCCAATGAACGCATCTTGCTGGAAGTGGAAATCCTGCGCCTTTGTTCCACATGGGCAGATACAGATTTGACTGCATTGGCGGCAAGACTGGCAGGACTGGAGCGGAAAGTGGCGGAAGGCGTCACTGTGACTGTCACAGAACAGGTTTCTGACGGTGCTGTGAAGAAAGAAAAGCCCAAGGCAAAGCGGAAACCGCCTGCACTGCCGGAGGATAAGGAAAATTTGCAGAAAGAATGGCCTTTGCTCCGCAATGAAATCGGCGACCCCATTTTGAAAAGCAAGCTTTCCCGTGTGGAAATCGGCTTCAAAGAGGACGATAATGTGTATCTGGTCTGCGAATACGGCGCCTTGGCGGATATGGTGCAGAAATATCTGCCCCAGATCACCGAGGAGTTGGAAAAAGCAACAGGCAAAACATTCCAGCTGCAAACATTGGAAAAAGCCGCTTACGACCAGTGGCGGGAAGCTAACTATGGCAGTGAGGAGGAAGAAGCTTCTGATGAAAACGACCCCGAATGGGCAAGCATCATGAGCGGATATTTCCCCGAAGCGGATATGGAACCCTAAAAACACTTGCAGTTCCGGCACTTTTTATATAAAATAGAAACGATATGGTAAAAATCAAAACTTTTAGGAGGTTATGAAATATGGCAAGAGGCGGATTCCCCGGCATGGGCGGCATGAACATGAACAATCTGGTGAAACAGGCACAGAAAATGCAGAAACAGATGGCTGCCATGCAGGAAGAACTCAACGAAAAAACACTGGAAATGACCAGCGGCGGCGGTGCTGTGAAAGTTGTCATCTCCGGCAAAAAAGAAATCAAAGAACTGAAAATCAACCCTGATGTAGTAGATCCCGATGATGTGGAAATGCTGGAAGACCTGATTCTGTCCGCAGTGAACGAAGCCATCCGTCAGGCAGACGAAATGTACAACAATGCCATGGGCAAACTGACAGGCGGCATGGGCGGCATGTTCTAAGAAAAAGAGGGATACCATGAATTATTACGGAAATCCCATTACCAGACTTATTGAGCAGCTGGCAGGTCTGCCGGGCATCGGCGGCAAGTCAGCCCAGCGTCTGGCTTTTCATATTATCCATATGCCTGAGGAAAAAGTGGCGGCTCTTGCGGGCGCCATTCTGGAAGCGAAACAGCAGGTGCATTACTGTTCTGTCTGCTGTAATCTCACAGACGAAGACCCTTGTCCCGTCTGCGCCAATCCGAACCGGGATCACGGCACCATCATGGTGGTGGAAGACCCCAGAGATATGGCAGCTTATGAGCGCACCAGAGAATTCCACGGTGTTTATCATGTACTCCACGGCGCCATTTCTCCCATGACAGGCGTAGGTCCCAATGACATCCGCATTGCGGAACTGGTGAAGCGCATGGACGAGAATGTGAAGGAAGTCATCCTTGCCACCAACCCCAATGTGGAAGGGGAAGCAACGGCCATGTATATCAGCCGTCTGCTGAAACCCATGGGGGTCAAGGTGACACGTATTGCAAATGGCGTGCCTGTAGGCGGCGATTTGGAATATGTGGATGAAGTGACCCTTTCCCGGGCGCTGGAAGGCAGAAGGGAATTATAAGAAAACAAAAAAGCTGAAATCCTTTGTATCATAGGGATTTCAGCTTTTTATTTTGACTGGAATTTGTTTTCTAAAGGGAAATTTGCTTTATAGAGAGTCGGGCTTTTTTTCGTCTGACTGCTGTTTCTGCCACTGGGTATAGGCGTTGCCAAAGGCTTCTAAACTATCCAGCACGGGATAAAAAGCTTCTCCAATCTGGCTGACGCTGTATTCCACTTTCGGTGGCACGCCGGGGTATTCTGTGCGGACAATCAAGCCGCTGGCTTCCAGCAATTTCAGCTGTTTGGACAATGTGGCATGGGTCATTTTAGGCATTTGCTTCTGTAATTGCCCGAACCGCAGGGTTCGTCCGTGGAGCAGGTGCAGAATGAGGATACTCCATTTCCCTGCCAGCAGTTTCTGGGCAGTGACAAAAGGGCAGGGGATTTGTTTTTCTGGTTCCATGGGGATGCCTCCTTGGTATCTTTTCCTATACTAGGTATAGAAAAAAATCGTACTTGTATTTTCTATCATAACAGAAGATAATGAAATGGTAAACGTAAAAAACAGAAGAAAGGCGGTAGAAGTATGAAAAATCCTGTAGAATATCTGAGAGAATGTAAAGTTTTTTATCTGGCAACATGTGAGCGCAACCAGCCCCGTGTACGTCCTTTCGGCGCTGTGGCTCTGTACCAGAATCACGTATATCTGATGACTGCAAATACCAAAAAAGTATATCGCCAGCTGAAAGAAAACCCTCTGGCAGAAGTATGTGCCATGCATCCCGACGGCACATGGATTCGTATCAACGGCAATGTAATTTGGGATAACAGCCGTGAAGCAAAAGTTGCTATGCTGGAACAGAATCCCGACCTGCGCAGCATGTACAGTGAAGACGACGGCAAAATGGAAGTCTTTTATCTGGGCGGCGGCAGTGTAACAATCGATTCTTTCACAGCTCCTCAGGAATCCATGGCACTGTAAGAAATGTTTGAAATAAAAAAGCCGAAATCTTTATCAAGAAAGGATTTCGGCTTTTTTTCTTTCGTTTTTCAGTTGCCCTGTTTCTTTTTCCCGAAACGAGGGAAGATTTCAAAGGCTTTGTAAGGCAATACCAGAATGATCAGAGAACCGATGGCAATGGCACCGGAGAGTTTGAACCCTGTCAGAGCATTGGAATAGGTGGAAAGGATATTGCCTTTGATGGCAGCCTGCATGGTGTTGTAAACCGCAGCACCGGGCACCAGTGACAGTACGCCGGGAATCTGGTACAGGATGGAAGGTTCCTGTCTGTGGTAGGAAAGGAACCGCGCTGTGGCAGTGATGGCCATGGTGGCAATGAGTGTAGCGGTTGTGGCGCTTTCCGTATAGGAAAAGACAATCATATATACAAACCAGGACAAAAAGCCATTGATGCCGCTGTAAAGCAGTTCCCTTCTGGGAGCGTTGCAGATGATGGAATAGCCCCAACTGCCCACAAAGGAAAAGGCTGCCTGAAATACAATCATTTTCAATGTGATGTCTGTCATAATAACCTCCTGCACATCTTAAAAATTGGGGAAGATACTCAAGGCCATAGCGACGCCGGCGGCGATGGCACAGGCAATGAGGAAGGCTTCCATCAGTTTGGCATTACCGCTGATGAAATTGCCCTCCAAAAGGTCACGGATACCTTTTGTCAGGGTAATGCCCGGCAGTATGGGCATGATGCTGCCGACAATCATCATATCGATCTGGGTGAAAGGCAGAATCAAATGGAACAGGCAGGCCAATAACCCTGTCAGCAGACCGCCGGTAAAGGAACTGAAAAAGTAAGATGTTTTTCGTTTGCTCATGATATATGTCATAATGCCCAGGAGGGTGCCGATGAAAAAGGCGGCGACGCCGTCCCAGAAGGTGCCGTTGTATACCATGGTCAGACCGCCGGACGTGAGGGCATAGCCCAAAATCCGCTGCCATGGCGCAAAAGACGGGGCGTAGTGGATTTCCAGCACTTTTTGTGTGGCTTCTTCCAAGGTGATTTTCCCAGCGACAAAAGAGCGGCTCATGTTGTTGACGGCACAGATTTTCTCAAAATTAACTGAGCGGTCACTTACCCCTCTTGCCATGGAAAGAGGCCCCTTTTCTTCACGGGGCAGGCTCACAATGAGCATGGTAGACAGCGCCAGGGCTTCTACGTGTTTTCGTCCGCTGACGGAAAGAATACGCAGCATGGTATCCTGTACGCGGTATGTTTCCGCGCCCGATGTCAGCATGATCTCACCGGCGTCCAGTGCCAGATTCAGCAGCTTGGTATCGTCGTCCATTACCTTTTACCTCCAAACATTGTAAATTTCGTTGTTGTCATACTAAGTGTATTCTTTTTTTGCAAAATGTAAAGGGAATTTTCTGTAAAATTATTTCGCCTGCGAATTATTTTTTTTGTGCGAAAGTGTGAAAAAAGGGATGGTGTATACAAAAAAGTCATTTACATTGCTTTTCTTTTGTACTATAATAAAGAAAATGAATACAAAGCTGGGGGTGCCGTCTTTGAGCGGCTGAGAGGAATGCAGATTCCAACCCTTTGAACTTGATGTGGTTAGTACCATCGGAGGGAAGCAATACAAGATGATATGGAAATTATAAGATTCTTTCCTTCTAAGAGGGAAAGAATTTTTTTTGTGGAAAAAAGGAGGAACATGGACATGAAATTGACAGAACGTCTTTATAAAAGTGTGGAAGATATCTGGATGGGTTATTTAGACCAGCCTTTCGTAAAAGAACTGGCAGAAGGCACACTGGATGTGGAAAAATTCCGTTTTTACATGATTCAGGATTACCGTTATCTGTTGCAGTATGCCAAAGTGTTTGCTTTCGGCGTCATCAAAACAGAAGACCCGGAACTGATGCGCCGTTTTGCCGGTATGGTGCATGACGTACTGGACGGCGAAATGAACGTACATAAGACTTACATGGCAAGACTGGGCATCACCGAAGAAGAAGTGGCAAAGACCCCTTCCGCTCTGACAAACCAGTCCTATACCTCCTATATGCTGGATGTGGCAAACAAAGGGGGCCCGCTGGAAATCCTCATGGCAGTGCTGGCATGTGCATGGAGCTATCAGGTCATTGGGGAACACCATGTGAAGGTGCCCGGCGCTGTGGAACATCCTCTTTACGGCGAATGGGTACAGGGCTACAGCAGCAAGGAATATGCGGACAGCACCAAAGAAATCATTGACTGCGTAGACGCTCTGGGCGAAAACATCACTCCCGAACAGGAAGCATATCTGACTGATATTTTCGTAAAATGCAGCCGCTATGAAAAACTGTTCTGGGATATGGCTTATGCCATGGAGATGTAAAGAAGGAGAGCGAAAGAAGTTATGCTGCAATTTGAAAATGTATCCTTCCGTTATGCCGAAGATGACTTCGATATGATGCGGAATTTGAATTTTCAGGTGGAGGACAGGGAATTCGTGTCCATCATCGGCGCCAGCGGCTGCGGCAAAAGCACCATTTTCCGCCTCATCAACGGTTTGGAAAAGTTACAGCAGGGGCGGATACTGGTGGATGGACGCCCTGTGCAGGAACTGAAGAACTACAGTGCTTTTATGCCGCAGAAAGACCTGCTGTTTCCTTGGCGCACCATCGAAAAGAATATCTGCCTGCCTATGGAACTGGCAAAAGTACCTAAGGCAGAACAGGAAAAACGCTGCAAAGAAGTGCTGGAACAGGTGGGACTGTCTGAATATGCCAAAAAGTATCCCAAAGACCTGTCTGGCGGTATGAAGCAGCGGGTAGCCTTTGCCCGTACACTGCTGTCCGGCGCAGATATGCTGCTGTTGGACGAGCCTTTCAGCGCATTGGACTATCTGACCCGTGTGGATATGCAGGAATGGCTGCTGCATCAGTGGGAGCATTACCATAAAACCATATTGTTCATCACCCACGACGTAGAGGAAGCTATTTTCCTTTCCAAAACCATTTTTATCATTCAGGACAGACCTTTCTCCCAGATGGAACGGGTGGAAGTGCCCCTGTCTTATCCCCGCAATCGTGAGGATTTGAAACGTCCTGACATTGTGGAACTGAAAGAAACACTCATTGAAAAACTCAGAAGGAGCGTGATGAATCCATGAAAAAACATCTGCCTTCTGTGATTCTGGCTGTGGTTCTGCTGCTGCTGTGGCAGGGCATTGCCATGATTATTGACGCGGCTTATATTTTGCCGTCACCCACACAGATTTGTGTGCGGCTGTGGGAGCTTAGGGAACCCCTGTTTTTGGTGCATCTGCCTGCAACCATGAAAGTCACAGCCATTGGGCTTTTGATTTCCATTGTGCTGGGGATTCTGCTGGCAGTTGCCATGGATGCCAATGAAAAAGTGGAACGGGCGTTGTATCCCGTTATTGTGGCGTCCCAGACCATCCCTACCACAGCCATCGCGCCTTTGTTCATCCTCTGGTTTGGTTATTCCATCTGGAGTAAGGTGCTGGTAACCATTTTGATCACCTTTTTCCCCATTGCCATTACCGTTTTTGACGGCTTCAAAGCCACCAAACGGGAAATGGAAGAATTATTGCAGACTTACGGTGCCACAAAAGCCGATATTTTCTGGAAGCTGAAACTGCCTACGGCTCTGCCCAACTTTTTCTCCGCCATCAAAATGGCCATCCCCCTCAGCGTTATCGGGGCTGCCATTGCCGAATGGCTGGGGGCGCAGGAAGGTCTGGGCTACTTCAGCAAACGTATGATGACACAGTTGGACGGCGCAGGCGTTTTCGCGCCTGTGGTGCTGTTGTCCATAACGGCTATGCTTGCCGTTGGGATCATTACCGTCTTGGAATATCGTTTTATCAAATGGAGAAAGGAGATCTAAGTGATGAAAAAGAAATTGTTTGCAGTGCTCATGGCAGCAGCCATGGTATTCGGCATGACAGCCTGCGGAAGTGGAGAATCCGCAGACACCACAGCCGAAACCACTGGCGACGAAGCCCAACTGGAGGATTTTTCCATTGTGCTGGACTGGTACCCCAATGCGGTACACGCCTTCCTGTATGATGCCATTGAAAAAGGCTATTTTGCAGAAGAAGGTCTGAATCTGGTGATCCAGTTCCCTGCCAACACCAATGACGGCATTTCCCTGCCTGCTGCTGGCAAAGCAGATGCCGGCGTGTACTACATGCAGGATGCCATCATGACTTCCTGTGAAGAAAATGTGCCCATCGTTTCCATTGGTGCGGTGACACAGAAATCCATGAACGTTGTCATTTCCCTGAAAGACAGCGGCATCACAGAAGCAAAAGATCTGGCTGGCAAGAAGATTGGCTATGCAGGTACTGTCCTGTCTGAAGCACAGATTCAGGCAATGCTGCAGAATGCAGGCCTGACTGCTGACGACTGCGAATGCATCGACGTTGGTTTCGACCTGATGTCCGCACTGACAACCGGTCAGGTAGACGCTACCATCGGTAACATGGTCAACCATGAAGTGCCTCAGATGGAAGAACAGGGCTTTGAAGTAAATTACTTCTATCCTACAGACTTTGGCGTACCTCAGGGCTATGAACTGGTATTTTTGGCAAACAAAGACGCTGTAGCGGAAAATCCTGAAAAATATCAGGGCTTCCTGCGCGCTTGCCAGAAAGGCTTTGAAGACATGAAGAACAACCCTGACGAAGTGCTGCAGATTCTGCTGGACAACCAGAACGAAGCAAACTTCCCTCTGTCTGAAAATGTAGAAAGACAGAGCATGGAAATCCTGCTGCCCGATATGGAAACAGAATCCGCGCCTTTCCTCCATCAGGAAGTATCCGTATGGCAGGAAAACGCTGACTGGATGTATGAAGTTGGCGTGCTCACAAAAGAAGCCGATGTCAGCGGACTGGTGGTAAATCTGCTGGAAGATGCAGAGGCATAAATATTGATGAAAAAAAAGAATTGCCGGAATCCTTTGAAAGGGCTCCGGCTCTTTTTTTGTACCTTTTTGCGATTTCTCCCACATTGAAAAACCCTTGTTTTACAGGTATAATGAAAAGAAACAAAGAAAAAAGGAGGCGGGGCTATGCGTGCCCTCATCACCGGAGCCACCAGCGGCATCGGCAAGGCCTTTGCCCTGCTTTTGAGCCAGAGGGGCTTTGACCTGATATTAGCCAGCCGGAATACGGCAAAAATGCGGAAATTACAGAAAATACTGCCCACCCATGTGGATATCGTCACTGTGGACTTGACCAAAGAAGGGGACTGCTATCATTTGTACGAAACCGTGAAAGATACGCCCATTGACCTTGTCATCAATAACGCAGGCATGGGAGCCGTAGGGCAATTTGCCGAAATCCCGCTGGAAAAAGAACTGGATATGCTGAATCTCAACGTACGGGCGGTACATATCCTCACAAAGCTGTTTTTGCAGGATTTTGTCCGCCGGGATTATGGATATATTTTGAATGTGGCGTCGTCGGCTGGGTTCACAGCTGGCCCTCTCATGGCGTCGTACTATGCCGGAAAAAACTATGTGCTGCGGCTGACACAGGCAGTGGCGGAAGAACTGCGGCAGGAAGGCAGCCGGGTAAGGGTGTCTGCCCTTTGTCCCGGGCCTGTAGATACGGACTTTAACCGCAACGCCAATGCCAAGTCTGCTGTGAAGGGCATTTCTCCCAAGAAAGCCGCTGCCGCAGGACTGAAAGGCGTTTTTGCGGGAAAAACGGTGATACTGCCTGATGGCGGCACCTACGCCACAAGGCTCATGCAGCGGATATTGCCGGAAAAATGCCTGCTGCCTTTGACCTACGCCATCCAAAAGCGAAAAGAGGACTAACATGGAACTGGATTTACATGGACAGATTAAGAAACGGAAAGGCTGGCAGAAAGTGATTCTGCTGACCATACAGGGGTATTTTGACAATAAGGTGGGGCGTAATGCTGCCGCCATGACATACTACCTCTTGTTTGCCATGTTCCCGTTTTTTATTTTTGTGACTTCGCTTTTGGGGCTTCTGCACCTGCCCACATTGACATTGGACGGACAGATTACCCGTTTTCTGCCGGAAGATGTGGTGGCCTTTCTGAATCTTGCCATTGAGCATATCACAAAGAGCAGCAACAATGCTTTGCTGACATTCGGGTTGGTGTTCTCTGTGTGGTTTCCTCTCCGGGCAGTTTCTAACCTTATGGAGGCCATCAACGATATTTACGGCGAAAAAAAATCCGGCAGCCATTCCATCCGCACTGCCATTTTGACAGCCTTGACCATTGTGCTCATCCCTGCCATGCTGCTGCTTTTGCTGCTGGGGGAAAGGGTGCTGGGATTTGTAGGGGAATATATCCCCATTTCTGCGGAATTCATCAGCGGGTGGAGCCGTATGCGTTTTGTGCCCATGGCGGCCGCGCTGTTGTTCATGCTGTCGGCGGTGTATTTCTTCTCGCCTTCCAAAATACAGAAAGCCCGGTATATCCTGCCGGGAGCCATCCTTTCCATGGGTGTGTGGATGCTCTTTTCCCTGATATTTTCCTACTATGTAGACCATATGGGACGGTATTCCATCATTTATGGCTCCATCGGGGTCATCATCGCCCTCTTGGTGTGGATGGACTGGAGCATGATTGCCATGCTCATGGGGGCAGTGTTTAACGTGGCGCTGAAAACCACCTACGATAAACCAAAAGAAATGGAAATAGAAATCGAAATATAAAAAACCGGAAATTCCAGTTGTTTGGAACTTCCGGTTTTGTTTTTGTCAGGACTGGATGATGTCCTCATATTCTTCTTTTGTCAGCTTGCCCAGAGCCAGATAGCGCTGGAGCTGGTCTTGGCGGACATAACCCAGTTTGTATTTTTTCTTCAGGATTTCGTACATCTCACATACCTCCTTCCAGGATTGCCAGTTCCAGGTCAGAAAGTCCCTGCATGATGATTTGCAGGTCTGTGTAAACAGGCTCCGGCTGTGGTTCGTAGTCGTAAATGAGCTGATTTTCTTCATTCAGTTTCAGATATACCACAAAGCCTTCCTTTGGTTCTGGAAAAGGGGGCAGGGCGGTATCCAGCCAGATGGTGTTGTCACAAAGACAGCTTTCTGCCGCTTCTTTGCTCACATAAAGGTTGTACCAGATGACACGTCTGGTCTTATCAAAGTTCACTAACATATTTTCGCTCCTTTCGATTATGCTTCTTTGGTGTCGGTGTAGCCCACAATGAAATCGTTGATGGTAACACCGGCCGCACCGGGTGTGCCGTAAATAAAGAATGAATAAGCGCTTCCGGCTGTGACAGGCAGAATACATTCATATGTTTGTGTTTCGGTGTTTTCGAAAAAGAAACCGCATGAAAACCATGAAAAATCTTTTGGATTCAGATATTCAGGCATTTTGCCGCCATATGTGGATTGATCTGGTGAATCAAAAATGGTAGAAATGACCCTGTCAAAAACAACAAAGTCTATGTCGCTTTTGGCTGTGAAATCAAGTTTCACATAGATGGAACCATTTTTTTCTGCCAGTACAGTGACCAGTTTGCCATAAATCAGACCGGAAACTGCAGGAATTGTCCAGTTTTGAATTCGTTTCTGGATGTCCGTTTTGGAGTAGCGGTACAAATCCGCTTTTTCCTCCGGCTGGTTGTTGGGATGGAGCAGCCCGAAAAGGGTATCCTCTCCTTCGTCGCCGGGATTGCCGATTTTTTCGCTGACCCCTGCCATGTCCTGCTCCGCCTGATACAGCTGGGTGTCGATGGCATCCATGTTCTCGTTGAAGTCCGCCACGTCGTAGTAGTCGTCGGTGCCGGGCTTGATGAGGTCATAGTGCTCTGTGAATGTTGCCATTTGTGTTCTCTCCTTTCTCTTTGATTTTTGGTTACGCCCTAAGAGTAAAGGGTTCCGAGTCCCAAAAAGTCCCAACATGAAAGAAATAAAAAAGACATGTTCTCAAAATCATGAGAGCATGTCTTTTCTGTGTGAAAAAATCAGTCAAATTCCAGAAATTTGTGTGGTGGAATATCTAAAGCGTTGGCAATGCGGAATAACGTGTAGAGGGAAATAGATTTGTAGATATTGGGCGCTTCAATCATACCGATAAAGTTGGTTGCAACATGGATTTTCTCTGCTAGTTCCTCTTGGGTCAGCCCTTTCAGTTTGCGATAATAAGCGATTTTTAGACCAATGATTTTATATTCTTCTGTAAAATCGTTTTCCATCAAAATCTGCTCCTTTTTAAGAGTCCAAAAGTTCTCCCGGTGCCATTTCCAGCGCATCCGCAATGCGGAATAATGTTGTCAGTGTGATTGGCTTATAAATGTTGGGGGCTTCAATCTGCCCGATGAAACTGGTGTCCACGTCCAGTATTTCTGCCAGCTGTTCCTGTGTCAGTCCTTTGAGTTTTCGGAAATAAGCAATTTTCAGTCCCAATTTTTTGTAGTTTTCCGCATAATCTTTTTGCATTGTCCATCCTAACCTTTCTTTTTTGTTAGTATAATGGACATAAGCATGTCTTTTTATTGTA
>NZ_CAJMDQ010000068.1 GCF_905212195.1 uncultured Anaerotignum sp.
ATAATTTTACAAGAGAAAAGAAATGAAAGTGTTCATTTTTATAAATGATTTTTGGGGTACTCACTCATTTTTATAGGAAATAAGCGGAGAATTTGAATGTTTTGTATGAATATAAATACATGTGTGTCTGGTTTGCAAAATAGCTGGAAAACTGGTGATTGTTCCCAAACCACATACATGGTATACTCAATACAAGAAGGAGATGAGAATAATGGAAGAAACATATTTGCTGTTAATGGAAAAAATTGTGGAATTGACAGAAAAAAACGGTGAAACTGATGCAGCTGCATTGGCTTGGGAAACAGGCATGAAACATGGAGATATTTTGCTGCGGTTAAAGGAAATGGAAGAAAAAAACTGGCTGGTTACATATGAAATTGATATGTGCTGCGGCGAGGAATACATCGTAGATGGATTGACGGATGCGGGAAAAGCTGCATTGGAAGAAATGAGAAAGTAAGCAATTGAAAGATATTATTTGTAAAGGATAGAAGAGTGCCTGATTTTTATCAGGCATTTTTAATATGGAAATAAATATTGTGGCAATAGGGAGCATATGGGCAGCAAAGGACAGTCAGGCATATAAGCAGAGTTAGGAGCTTTTGCATGTAAAAATTCTAATTTAGGTGGCGAAGCGCGCTATATGATTGTATAATGGATATAAATTCCAGAATTTTTGTTATTCAATCAGAGGGGGTTGTGGTATGCCTGTTTATATCATTGTGATTGCATTGGTTCTTTGTGTTATCGTGTTTTATATTTCCACGTATAACAAACTGCGCCGTCTGTCTGTGAAGGTGGAGGAAGGCAGCGCGGGCATTGATGTGGCGTTGGAAAAACGATACGATATGCTTTCCGAAGAAATCGAAGCAGTCAAAAAGTTTTTGCAGCATGAATATGATACATATGTAGCTGTGACTTCTGTCCGTGCCGGTAAAGAGCTGGAGAAAGAAACTCTGGAGCAGAAAAAGCATCTGTCTGAAGAAGCTTTAAAGACCATTGATGATACCATTCAGGCACAGCAGAAGCAGATGGAGCGAATCAAAAAACAGATGGAAAGACATCATGGCTCCAAAAAACATCAGGAAAGGAATCAGGCAAGAAAAGAAGCATACGAAAACAGCGTTGCAGAGCAGAAATTGAATGTGAATCAGAAAATCGGCATGCTGGCATCTATCCAGCAGGGACTGGGTGGTGTCGGAACAGCCATTGATGCTTTGTCAGAACAATATCCAGTGTTGTATTCTTATGTGTCTATGGATTATTTTCAGAAAGCTATTTTTGATGCCGAAGAACATTTGCAGGCGGCAAGAAGACTCTATAACTCTAATGTGTCATTATATAATCAGAAAATCGTCATGTTCCCTTATTCCATCATTGCTGGCATCCATGGCATGAGCAAGGCTGATTTTTATCAGGTTGATGAAAACAAGAAGGAATATAAAGTAAACTTTGACTGAAAGTAGGGTGTTCTATGGAAGAAAGATTGATTACAGAAGAACAACTGGAAACCATGCGGAATAAGGCGCGAAAAAGACTGCACATTGCTTTTGTGCTATCGGCGCTGTCTCTGGTGCTTTATATATGGTTGTTTTATATTGTACTGGTTGGCGATGAAGGCATGTCTGCGCTTTTTGTAGCGAAAATCGTCGTTGCGGCAGTGGTTCTGGCAGTTGGGACACTGGGCGTGTTAGGGTACCTCCTTGTCCGCCATGCTTATGATAAGTTTAATTTCAATTATAAATCCAAGTATGTCACACAAGTGTTGAATGGCATATCTGGTTTTGAAGGGTTGGAATATCATCCAGAAGGTGGTTTTACATGGGATGATATCCGAAATGCGGCAGTGGTTGCCTGTGGTGAGAAAAAATATTTTGAAAGTGAAGATCAGCTTTTTGGAGAATATGAGCATGTAAAATTCCGTATCAGCGATGTCGTTACCAAAAAGTTGGTTCGTCGTGATGGCAAAACAAAAACAGAAGAAATTTTCGGCGGTCAGGTAATCTGCCTTTTGGGATTCGATGATTTGAAAGTAAGCAAGGGGCATATACAGATTTTTGAAAAAGAATTTCTGTCGAATTTTGCTGGATGGAAGGCAGAACATCAGATTCAGACAGAAAATGAAGCCTTTCAGAGTCGTTTCCGTGTTTATGCGGATGATGAACATAATGCCTATTATATTTTGACACCCCAGCGCATAGAAAAAATCATGGAATTTGCTGACGCTGTAAAAGGTCAGATTTCACTTGTATTTTATGATGAAAAACTGTTCGCGGCAGTGAAACGGGAAAGCATGTTTGATGCAGTGGTGGATGAGCCTGTTTCAAAACAGACCGCCAAAATACTGGAAGATGCAGATTTCATCCAGAAAGCGAAAGAGATACTTATTGCATCATAAAATATCCTGAAAACAAATTGAAATATTAGAAAAAATTTGAGCCTGCGTTTGCAGGCTTTTTTAATTAAAGAAATATGGAAAGAAGATTAACATGGGATTGTTTTGTAAAAAACAACAGGAAAAGTTAGCAGAAAAAACAAATCAGATACCATTGGCATCTGTATTATCACAAAATCTTTATGAAAAAGACTCTCTGAACCATTTTGATGGTTCAGAGAGTCTTTTTTTGAGAGATGTGTTTTTCTATGGAATGTGTATTTGGGGGATGGTTGTAATAAGATCAATCTTTCACAGCATCGTAACCAGCAGTCAGTGCTTTGGTGTTGGATTCTGCGAATTTTGCTTTGCCTTTTTTTGCAAACATATTGTTCATTGCTTCGATTGCTTCTTCTTTGGTAAAGTCTTTTACCAGATGGATGATAGCACCTGTCATGATGATGTTTGCGCCTTTGGGATTGCCGATTTCATCTGCAATCTGCATGCAAGGGATTCTTACAACAGTTACATCGTCACGGATGTTTGTATCGCAGGTAACCATATCACTGATGACACAAATGCCGCCGGGTGCAACGATTGGCATAAACATACGGAAAGATTCTTCGTTCATTGCCAGCAGAACATCGGGCTGTTCCTGCTGAGGATTGTAGATGTAATCACTACCATATTTTACGGTACAGTTAGCGGTGCCGCCGCGCATTGCGGAACCGTAGGAAGGAGACCATGTGGCATTCATTCCTTTGCTAACAGCGATATCAGACATAATCAGGCCGCAGGTCAGAACACCCTGACCACCGGAACCAGCGAAAACCATTTCTTTCATGCTTCTTTCACGCTCCTTTGTTTAAATTCTCCCAGAGGAAAATAGGAAATCAATTCATTGTCAATGCGTTCCATTGCTTTGATAGGTGTCAGATTCCAGTTGATGGGGCAGGGAGAAAGCACTTCAACGATGGAATAGCCTTCTTTGTTCATCTGCGCTTCGATAGCGTTTTTGATGTAGCCTTTCAGCTGATTGATATGTGCAGGGCTGCTGACGGTACCACGTGCAGCGTATGCAATGTGGAATTGAGATGCAACCAGTTCAGGGAAACGCATAGGGAACCCAGTGATGGAGCAGTCACGTCCATGAGTGGAAGTGGATGTTTTCTGACCTTCCATAGTGGTAACACTCATCTGACCGCCAGTCATACCAAAGTTGGTATTGTTAACTGTGATAACAGTGATGTTTTCATTTCTGTAAGCAGCATTGATGGATTCGGCAATACCGATGTTGTAAGCATCGCCGTCGCCCTGATAAGTGATGATGATGTTATCGGGATTGACACGTTTCATACCAGTTGCAACAGCGCCGGCTCTGCCGTGAGGACAGTGCAGACGGTCTGTTACTAAGCCGCCGCCCAGGTTGGAGGAACAGCCAACACCGATAGGGAAAATGATATTCTGATCCTGACCCAGTTCTTCCAGACATTCGCAGATCAGGCGGATAATGATACCGTGACCGCAGCCGGGACAAAAGGACATGGGATTGTCGATAATTGCGGGTACTTTTCTTTCAACAGCCATCTTAATATACCTCCTTTATTTCGCCTGCAAGGATCTGCGCGAATTTGGCTTTGATTTCACGGATGGGAGGCACGCCGTAAACGAAAGGCAGTGCGTAAACGGGAATATCTGCGCGCAGAACTTTTTTGGTAAAGAGAGCCGCGTCGTCTACCAGCTGACCGGTAGCGTTGGCTTCAACAGTGATGATGCCTTTTACGTTCTTATTGATGTGTTCAAAGGCTTTTTCGGGGAAGGGCCATGCAGTGATGGGTCTGATCAAGCCAACTTTGTGGCCTTCTGCCCGCAGTTCGCGAATGGCACCCAGTGTGCTTCTGCCGGGAACACCGTAAGCAACGAATACATAGTCAGCATCTTCAATGCCTTCTTCTTCCCAACGCTGTTCATTTGCTTTGATTTCAGCATATTTTTTGTTCAGTTCAACAGCTTCTTTTTTGGAATCTCTATCGAAAATACCGATTTTCTTATAGGAGTATTTGCCGTCAAAGCCCCAGTAATTGCGTTTGGGTTCCTGGAATTCAGGCAGTGTAACGGGTTCCATCATCTGACCCAGTGCACCTTCTGTCATCATAACAACGACAACTCTGTATTTTTCGCCAAGTTCATAAGCGGTAGAAACCATGTCAACAGCTTCCTGAATGCTGGAAGGGCAGAGAACGATACATCTATAGTCACCGTTGCCGCCGCCGCGTGTTTCTCTTAAATAGTCGCACTGAGAGGAGAACAGAGTGCCAAGGCCATTGCCGTAACGAACAACGTTGATAACCAGTGCAGGCAGTTCTTCGTCAGAAAGAACGGAAATCCCTTCCTGTTTCAAGCTGATCCCAGGGCCGGAAGAAGCGGTCAGAACTCTGACGCCGCAGCTGGAACCGCCATAAACCATATTGATACCTGCAAGTTCACTTTCTGCCTGTACGAAAGCGCCGCCAACTTCCGGCAGACGCCAGGACAGATATTCCATAATTTCGCTGGACGGGGTAATGGGGTAACCGGCATACAGGCGAACCCCTGCCCGCACGGCAGCTTCTGCAATTGCGATATTGCCTTTCATCATTTCAGCCATTTTCTAATCCTCCTTCATTTATTTTCCCAATACATGGAATACGCCATCGGGACATGTGGTATAGCAAATACCGCAGCCGATGCATTTTTCATCATCAATTACGACCGGATGATATCCAGCCAGGTTGGTATGATCCGCGTGGCTGATTGCCTTTTTGGGACAGAATGCATCACACAGTCCACATTCTTTACATCTTTCCGGTTTTACCAATACTTTCATGAATTGCACCTCCTGTGTTCTACTAGATAAAACGATGTTCTAGAATTTGGCTCAATCATAGCACTGGAATTTATACATGTCAACTCCCAATATTCTTTTTTTTTGAATTATGTGCAATATGCACAAGATGTATGGATAAAAATCCGTTGGAAAGCCTCTTGTTTTTCATGGAATTTTATGGTAATGTGAAAAACAGGTTCTAGTCAATAGAACAGAAAGGTGGGGATTACATGACTTCGGTTATCATCAACTCTGTAGATCGTGCTTTGGACATCTTGAATTATCTCTATGAACAGGGAAAAGAAGTATCTATCACACAGATCAGTAAAGATCTGGATATATACAAGAGTACGGTTTATCGGACATTGGCAACATTGGAAAGCAAAGACTTTGTGGAAAAGAATCCTGAAACAGAAAAGTACGGTCTTGGCATGAAGCTTTTTGTCATTGGCAACAGCATCGGCGAAAAGATCGGCTTGCAGAAAGTCATCCAGCCCTATGCAAAACAGCTTCATGATGAATTCAAAGAAGCGGTGAATGTATCTGTATTGGAGCACAGTGATGGCGGCCCTTATCACAGCGTGATGATCTACAAAGAAGAAAACAAGCAGATTCTTGGATTTAATTCTGACTTGGGTTCCAGAAATGAGTGTTATTGTGCCGGGGTAGGGAAGTGCCTCATGGCATTTAAAGATCAACTTGATTTGAGCGTGTATGAAAAATTTCCAATGACGAAATACACGGAAAGAACCATCACCACCATTGAAGGTTTGGAAAAAGAATTGGAAATGGTGCGCAGACAGGGATATGCTGTGGATGATGAAGAACGTGAATTGGGTTTGACCTGTATCGCCGTTCCCATTATAAAGGGTTCCACAAAACAGGCAGTGGCTGCCATTAGCTTATCTGGACCTACCACAAGAATCAAAGACAGCACCTATGAAACAAAAATCAAACGTTTGATGGAAGTAGGCAGAGAAATTTCTGAAAAGTTAAAATGATTTCCATGGAAAAGAGGCTTTTCTTGCAAGACTGCCATATAAGAAAACAAACGTAGCTGGAATCTTAGGGTTCCAGCTATTTTATTTTTGCCAGAAATATCTTTGCGGAGATAATCTTGCGGTTACTTGAAAAAAGAATATGGATTGTTGAAATAGAGGACGCCAGTGGGACGTCTTTTTTTATTGCAGAAAAAAGAGAAAAAGTGGTGTGAAAAATTCCAACAAAGAGCAATGTATAGTTTTGTGATGTTTTTGCAGAAAATCACATGAAAACGTGACATGGATAATTTGTCTATTTTTTGCATGCAAAAAATGTGAGTGTTATACAATTCGCATACAAAATAGAACAAAGTTGTTGACATTAGAACAGAATTGTGTTTATATTAGTACAGCGAAGCAAAAATAGAATAAGGTTCTACACAATAGAACAAAATAGAAAGGAAGTGCTGCTATGTATTTACTGGTCATCAACCCAGGTGGTACATCAACAAAAGTTGCTGTCTATGAAGATAAGAAAGAGATCCTGAAAAAGAGCATTACACATACAGGAGAAGATCTGAAACAGTTCCCTCATGTATTTGATGAATATGAATACCGCAAAAATATGATCGTTGATCTGCTGAAAGCAGAAGGATTTTCTCTGGATCAGTTCGACTGCGTTGTAGGCAGAGGCGGTCTGATGAAAGCCATCCCAGGCGGTACTTATCGGGTAAACGACAGAATGGTGGAAGATCTGAAAAATGCCATCAATGGCGAACACGCTTCCAACCTGGGTGCAGTCATTGCAAGAAACATCGGTGATGAGATTGGCGTACCTTCCTTTGTTGTCGACCCCGTTTCTGTCGATGAAATGATTCCTGAAGCAAGAATTACAGGTATTTCTGATCTGGAAAAATTCAGTTGGTTCCATGCACTGAACCATAAAGCAGTTTCTAGAAAAGTAGCAGAAGATATGGGCGGCAAATACGAAGATTTCAATTTCATCGTAGCTCATCTTGGTTCCGGCATTTCCATTGTAGCCCATGAAAAAGGCAAAATGATCGACGGCAGCGGTGGCAGAACCGATGGTCCTTTCTCTCCGGAAAGAAGCGGCGGCTTGCTGGCATATCAGCTCATCGAACTTTGCTATTCCGGCAAGTATACCAGAGAGCAGATGGTTCGAAAGGTAAGTGCAGAAGGCGGTATGTATGATTACCTCGGCACCAAGGATGCCAGAGAAGTGGAAGAAAGAGCTGCAAACGGTGATGAAAAAGCAAAACTGATTCTGGATGCATTTATCTATCAGGTTGCAAAAGAAATCGCACTTTATGGCGCTTCTCTGAAAGGAAAAGTTGACCGGGTCATCTTTACAGGCGGCATTGCTTATTCCGAAAAAATCGTGAATGACGTATATGAAAAAGTTGCTTATCTGGCTCCCAAAGCAGTTGTTCCCGGTGAAATGGAAATGGAAGCTTTGGCACTTGGTGCACTGCGTGTTCTGAGTGGTGAAGAAGAAGCGAAAGAGTATCTCTGATTTGATTGCTATTATATAGGAAGAAAGGCGGTAAAAATATGCTGAAAAATTTTACGGATCTGCTGGAAAGAGTGAAATCCATCGAACCCAGAACCGTTAGCGTAGCTGTTGCACAGGACGAAGCAGTTATGTCAGCGGTTCGGGATGCGGCGAAAATTGGCTTTATCAAACCTGTTTTGGTAGGGGATGGCGCAAAAATCCGTGAGATTGGAGAAAAGATCGGTTTTACAGATTATGAATTGGTGGATTGCCCCGATGAAGCGGAAGCAATGAAAACAGCTGTGGAACTGGTAAGAAATAAAAAAGCCGATGTCCTGATGAAAGGGATTGTCAATACTGCAGTGTATATGCGCGGCGTACTGAACAAAGAATACGGCCTGCGTACAGGCAATCTGCTGAGCCTGCTGGCAGTGTATGAACTGCCTCAGTATCATAAACTGATTTACTGCTCTGATAGCGGCATCAATGTAGCACCTGATCTGGAACAGAAAAAAGTGATCATGCGCAGTGCTTTGAATGCCATGAAGAACCTTGGGTTTGAAAATCCCAATGTGGCAATTCTGACAGCAAACGAAATGGTAGACCCGAAAGTAATTTCTACCGTTGATGCAGCGGCTCTGGTGGAAATGGTGAAGAAAGGAGAACTTCCTCCTTGTACCGCAGAAGGTCCCATTGCTTTTGACGTAGCCTTTGATAAACATGCCGCAGAACATAAAGGAATCGACAGCAAGATTGCTGGAGACGTGGATCTGTTGATTTTCCCCAATATAGAAGCAGGCAACATCATGGGAAAATCTTGGCTGCAGTTTAACGGTGCAAAATGGGCAGGCATCGTTCTGGGAGCAGCGGCACCCGTTATTTTGGGCAGCCGTTCCGATACACCGGAAATCAAGATCAATTCTATTGCGCTGGCATGTCTGGCAGCAGCGAAATAATATTGCGTATATATAAAGGAAGAATTTTGTGCGGAAAGCATTTATTTAGGAGGTAATGTTATGGGTTATTCAATTCGTATGGACAGGGTAAAACCTTCCGCAATCAGAAGCGTGCAGAAAAGAATCGCAAGCAAACAGGGTGTCATTTCTTTCGCAGCTGGTCTGCCTGATCCCGACCTGTTTCCCATGGAAGATCTGAAAAAATCCACCATGGAAATGATCGAAAAGAAAGGCAAACAGGCTTTCCAGTATGGCCTTTCCAAAGGCAATCCGGAACTGCTTCAGGTTTTGGCAGAAAGAATGCAGAAAAAAGAAGGCGTAGATGCTAAAACAGAAAACATTGTTGTGACCACTGGCTCTCAGCAGGGTCTGGCAATGACAGCTATGCTGTTCCTGGATGAAGGTGACATCGTTGTAGCAGAAAATCCTAGCTATCTGGGTGGTATCAATGCTTGCCGTCCTTATGGATGTAGCTTCCTGGGCGTAGATACTGATGAAGATGGTATTGTGATCTCCGATCTGGAACGTGTACTGGCAGAAAATCCGAAAGTAAAACTGCTGTATGTGATTCCTAATTTCCAGAACCCTACTGGCAGAGCTTGGACACTGGAAAGAAGAAAACAGTTCATGGAAGTGATCAATCGCTATGATGTAGTGGTTATTGAAGACAATCCTTATGGTGAAATCCGTTTCAAAGGGGAACATATCCCTTGCCTGAAATCTATGGATACCATGGGCAAAGTCATTTATTTGGGTTCTTGTTCCAAAATCCTCTGTCCCGGTCTGCGCGTAGCATGGATTTGCGCAGCTCCCGAACACGCAGTGATGTACGAAAGACTGAAAGAAAGTCTGGACCTGCAGTGTAACGAATTTGCACAGCTTCAGGTTGTAGAATACATGAAAAACTACGATGTGGAAGGACATATCCGCAAGATTCAGGCTGCATATAAAGAAAAATGCGATCTGATGCTGTCCATGATGGAAGAAAACTTCCCTGCAAGCGTGAAATTTACACGCCCTGAAGGTGGTATGTTCATCTGGGTAGAACTGCCTGAAGGTCTGGATGCAGACGGCATTTTGGATGAAGCTGTAGAAGCAGGTGTAGCATATATTCCCGGTGAGTTCTTCTATGCAAATGATGGTGCGAAAAATACCATGCGCCTGAATTTTACAACAGTATCAGAAGAACAGATCCGCAAAGGGATTGTTTTGTTAGCAGATGTATTGAAAAAACATGCTTGATATCTTTAGGAGGCAAGGATAGCAATAAGGAGGAATCAGGATGGAATTGGGTGACACTAGAAAGAGAAAACAACCAAATATCATGGTTGCCTTGGCACCTTTGATAACTGTCATTGTTTTGCTGGTGTGCTGTCAGCTATTTTTAAACATTGAAATCCATTTTCCTTTGTTGTTGGGAACAATTGTAGGGGCACTGATTGGTGTGTTTTATCTGAAATATCCCTGGCATGAAATTGAAAAAGGGATTTTCGATTCGATTTACTCTGCAATGCAGCCGATTTTGATCACAGGAATCATTGGTTTTATCATTGGCGCTTGGATTTCCGGTGGGATTGTACCAGCCATTGTATATTATGGGTTGAAAGTGTTATCACCTGATTTCTTTCTGGTTACTTCTATGGTGATTTGTTCCTTGGTAAGTATTGCCACCGGCAGTTCCTGGACAACAGCAGGAACTGTCGGCCTGGCATTGGTTGGTGTTGGTATCGGTTTAGGTATTCCGGCACCTATGGTTGCAGGGGCAGTTATCTCAGGTGCCTACTTTGGGGATAAAATGTCTCCATTTTCCGAAACAACAAATTTGGCACCTGCCATTGCTGGTTCTACATTATTTGATCATATCCGGCATATGGCTTATACAACAGGCACAAGTTATGTACTGGCTATGATTGGGTTTATGATCTTAAACAAAAATTATTCTGCTGAGACAGTAGATGCGGCAGAGATTCAAAAGATGTTGGAAGCTCTGGACATGTCCTTTGTGATTTCTCCGCTTTTGATTCTGCCTTTGGTATTCATTATTTTTATGGTTATTTTTAAAATCCCTGCGATTCCGGGGTTGATGCTGAGTGTATTCATGGGTGTGTTCTGTGCCATCTTTGTGCAGGGACATGATATCAGCAGCGTAGGATATGTTTTGCAGTATGGATATGTCAGTGAAACCGGAAACGCTATGGTAGACGAATTGCTGACCCGCGGCGGTCTTCAGTCTATGATGTGGACATTGTCACTGATTTTGTGTTCTTTGAGTTTTGGTGGGGTTATGAGTGTGACAGGCATGCTGGAAACCATCGCAAAGAACATATTGAAATTTGCAAAAAGTGTAGGTTCTTTGATTTTTTCAACCATTTGCACTTGCATTTTTATGAACCTTGCATCTGGTGAACAATATCTGTCTTTATTGATTACAGGCAAAATGTTTCAGAAAGAATATGAAAAAAGAGATTTGGCACCGCAGAACCTTTCCAGAGCACTGGAAGATGGCGGTACACTGACTTCTCCTTTGATTCCTTGGTGTACTTGTGCGGTAGCTATGAGTACGTATTTAGGTGTTAGTACACTGGATTATTTACCTTACTGTCTTTTGAATTTAATTAATCCATTGGTTTCAATCATTTTTGGATTTACAGGTATTACGATTTTGAAAAACAGCAGTTTATCTGTGAAAAAAGAAAAATAAACGATTTGAGGAGGCGTATGTATGGAAAAGAAATCATTGAAGCTGCCAATTACTCTGTTGGTGCTGGGAGCATGTTGGTCCATTGTATATATCATTCCATTTATCCAGTACATCTGGTATGATCCTTTTCAGCAATTTATGAATGCCACCAATACACAAATGGGGCTGTTGATTACAATCTATGGGTTCGGTAATGTATTTGGGGCACCTATTGGCGGTTGGATTGCAGACCGATTCAACTACAAGTATATTTATGTAGGTTCAGTACTTTTGAACGGTATTTTTACTCTCATTTTCGTAATGTATCCTACATATTTCATGGCAGTATTGATGTGGATTGGCTTTGCCATCGCCAGCCTGCTGATGAACTATCCAACACATATCAAGATGATCCGCGATTTAACAACAGACGAAAATCAGGGCAAAATCTTTGGTATGAATGAAACATGTATCGGTATTTTCAACATTGTTTTCAATGCGGTAATGATGGTTTTCTACATGAAATTTATGGAAGGCGTTGCAGGTCTGAAAGCAGCTATGATCAGTATTGCGGTACTTTCCTTCGTACTGACAGCAATTGCTATGATCGTATTGGATAATCCCAAAGAAAAAATTGCAGCAGAACGTGCGAAAAAAGCAGCAGAAGCAAAAGCAAAGGCAGAAAAGAAAACAAATGTGGTTGCTGACTTCCTGATGATTATGAAACAGCCTGCAACTTGGCTGGTTGCAATCTCTATCTTTGCAGTATATTCATTCCTGACAACATTGACCTATTTTACACCATACTTTACAGATGTATTGGGTGTTGCAGTTACATTCTCTGGCGGCGTTGCGATTTTAAGACAGCATGGTATGACTCTGCTGGGTGCACCCATTGGTGGTTTTCTGACTGATAAAGTCGGTTCTCCTTCCAAAGTGCTGTTGGGTGTATACACAATTGGTATTTTGGGCTTAGGTTATCTGTTGGTTGCAGATGCAGGTGTAGCAGCACAGCTGCTGATTGCGTTGACATTGATTATGTCCGCAGCAGTATACATCGGACGTGGGGCTTATTATGCTACCATTACAGAAGCTGGCGTATCTAGAAACTTAACTGCTTCTACAATCGGTATTGCAGCAGCGGTAGGTTTTTCTCCTGACCTGTTCCAGTTTACACTGTTTGGCTATTGGCTGGATACTTTAGGAACACAGGCATATACTTATATGTTTATCTTCCAGGCAGTTGTTCTGGTGATTGGTGCACTGGCAGCGTTGAAGATTCTGCATATCAAAAAGAAAAATTCTCAAAATGTGTGTGCAGTAGCAGAAGCGGAATAAATTGAATTTATTAATAGAATATAACTTAGAAAAAGACTTTTGTTTCATACAAAAGTCTTTTTCCTATCATATGTGCCCAAAGAAATTAAAAAAGTAAGGAGGTTAGGGTTATGGAATCTTATGATTTTTTGTTATTTGTTGCGATTATATTGCTTTCTACTAAAATATTCAGCTTGCTTTCTCAAAAAGTAAATATGCCCCAGGTTGTTGGCGCATTGTTGGTCGGGGTGTTACTAGGGCCAAGTTGTCTGAATATATTGCATGAAACGGACTTTCTGACAAAGTCGGCAGAAATCGGCGTAATCTTTTTGATGTTCTTGGCAGGGCTGGATACAGATTTTGATGATCTGAAGGCAACAGGAAAGTCTGCGGTAATCATTGCTTTCGTAGGGGTATTGATCCCTCTGGGAAGTGGATTTTTGACATATTTCCTGTTTTTCCATGGTGAAAGACCCGATACGATGATTTTCTTGGAAAGTGCTTTTGTGGGCATTGTTTTAACAGCAACATCTGTAAGCATTACTGTGGAAACGCTCCGTGAGATGGGAAAATTAAAAGGGAAAATGGGAACATCCATCTTGGGAGCAGCCATTATTGATGATATTCTGGGGATTATTGCGTTAACAGTGATAACCAGTTTCACAGTTCCCGGTGTGAAAATTATGGTGGTATTGCTGAAGATCTTTTTGTTCTTTGTATTTATTGCTGTTTGCGGCTTTTTTGTATTTCGATTGTTCCGTAAGTTGGAAATCGTATATGGAACAAAAAGAAGAGTGGCAATCTATGCTGTTGTATTTTGTTTGCTTCTGTCCTATATTTCGGAAGTTTATTTCGGAGTTGCAGATATTACAGGGGCTTATTTCGCAGGATTGATCCTTTGCAATGTTACAGAAACAAAATCCTATATTGCATCTAAAATCAATATCACATCATATATGTTCTTTACCCCCATCTTTTTTGCAAGCATTGGGATTAAGACAGTTATTACGGGAATGTCACAGGAACTGATATTATTTACACTTGCTCTGTTGATTGTAGCTATCCTTTCTAAAATCGTTGGATGCGGTCTGGGAGCAAAAATCTGTGGCTTTTCCAATATGGATTCCCTTGCCATTGGGGTGGGGATGATTTCCCGTGGTGAAGTTGCACTGATTGTAGCACAGAAAGGGGAGCAGGCAGGATTGATTTCATCAACACTGTTTCCTGCCATTGTATTGGTAGTTATCGTTACTACATTGATAACGCCGATTCTTTTGAAGGCAGTCGTTTATATGAAGGAACAAAAACAGGCGGATGCCATTGTTGCAAGGTGATGGAAAAGACATATAATAAAAGGCATACTGTATAAAGCTATAGCAAAAATAAGAAAGCTGGAATCCTTATAAACAAAGGCTTCTAGCTTTCTTATTTTATTTGGTATATGTTTTTGGAGGAATCTCCATCCCAATTCCTCTCGAAAAGAAAAAAGGCTCTTTCCCCAGGTTAAAACTTCTTAAGAAAGCACCTTTTTCG
>NZ_CAJMDQ010000069.1 GCF_905212195.1 uncultured Anaerotignum sp.
GATTTCTTAAGGGGAATTGCGACGGCTGTCTTCATAAGAAAACATAACAAATAAAATTTTCATAAAATAAGAAAGCTAGAATCCGTTGTCATGATAAGGATTTTAGCTTTCTTTGTTTTCTTATGAAGATGCCCCTAAGAGAGCAGGCTTTTTTCACGAAAAGGAGCAAAGACAATGACATTCACACCCATCGACATGGAAACATGGCACAGAAAGCCCTATTTCCTTCACTACCACAAAGACATTCCCTGCACTTACAGCATGACCGTTTCTCTGGATATCACCGTCCTGAAGAAAACGGGGGTTTCCCTGTATCCTGCCCTGCTGTATCTGTTGACAAAAAACGTGAACCGTTACGAGCAGTTCCGCACAGCCTTTGACGAAAAAGGAAATGTTGGCATCTATTCCAACATGGAGCCATGCTACACCATTTTCCATAAGGAACAGGAAACCTTCTCCAATCTCTGGACGGAATACAGCCAGGACTTTTCCACATTCCTTGCACGATACAAAGCCGATCTGGAAACCTACGGAAACGTACTGGATATGGACGCAAAACCCAATACACCGCCCAACACCTTCCCCGTTTCCATGGTGCCATGGACCACATTCACAGGCTTCCATCTGCATCTGCAAAAAGGCTATGACTATCTCCTGCCCATATTCACACTGGGCAAGGCATGGGAACACCATGGTCACTGGAAAATGCCCCTTGCCATACAGGTACACCATGGTGTCTGCGATGGGTTCCATGTGAGCCGTTTTGTGGAATCCCTTCAGCAGGATTTGAACCAGTTCCAGCCATAAAAAATAAGAAAGCTGAAATCCTTCTAATCGAAAAGATTTCAGCTTTTTTGTTTTTTTATGAAGAAGCCCTCAAAAAGACTTCTTGTTATGGTTCTGATTGATTTTCTGTGGTTTCGTCTGCTCCCAGATACCGCAGAATTGCCCGATAATAAGCTTCTGCCGCTTTCTGGCAGCCTTCCTCCGTGCCAAAGTTTGCCACATCGCTTTCATTGGTGACAAAGCACTGTTCCACCAGCACAGCGGCGCCCTCCTGATTTTTCAGAACGCCGAAAGTATCGTAATCATAAACGGTGGTATCGGTAGAATCCACCAGCATTTTTTCCCCGTTCACATAATAACCGAAACGGATGCCGTTACCGCCTCGCAGTTCACTGCCTGCCGCTTCCATTTCTTCTGCCAGCAGGGCGGCAAATTCCATGCTTGCCTCGTGGTTTTCCATACCCGGCACAGCTGGATAGCACTCAAAGCCTGATGCTTCCCCTGTGTCGTCCGCATTGCCATGGACAGAAAGCATCAAATCCGGCTGCAAAAAGGCAAGTTTGCGGTTACGGTCGGTAATGGACATACCCTCACCCATTTTTCTGGTGAGCACTACCCGGAAACGTCCATCCTCTTTCAGCAGTTTCTCCAAGTCTGTCACCGTCTGCTCTGTCAGCTGTACTTCCTGAATGACCCCCACAGAGCCTACATCCTCTCCGCCATGACCTGCGTCCAGCGCCACTGTATAGGGCTTGCCATAGCGGTAATACAGAAAGAATCCCCCATAGCCCAAAACGAACAGAATCAGCAGCACCAGCAGACGGCGGAAGATGCCGCCTTTTCTGCGGCGTTTTTTTCGTCTGGGTGGGTCATAAGGCTCCTCGTATCTTCTGGGCTTTCGCCGCCGCTTTTCCGGCGGTTCAAAATCTCTCCAGTTTCTCCCTTTCATGCCTTAAATGATGAAAGTATCTCCTTCTCTGCGGATCAAAGCCACATGGGCGCCGTAAGGCTTTTGACGCAGTTTTTCGCAGATGTCGAAATGTTTCCAGAAGTGCATGGGCAGCAGCACCTTTGCCCCAACGGTTTCCATGAAATAATCAACTGCCCAGTCATATTTGTCCTGCAGACGAGGGTCAGCAGGCACGCATGCTACGTCGATTTCTCTGCCTTTGAGCAGGTCAATTTCCCGACGATAGCTGTCAGCGATGTCGTTATTGAATTCTTCGCTTTCGCCATTCCAATGCCACCAGTTCAAGTCACCTGCATGGAATACGGTACGTTTGCCAGCTACTTTCACCACAAAAGCAACGCCCTGATCGTTGGAAGCCAGTGTTTCGATTTCCAGATCATCTACGGTCAGTTTCTGGTGAGGTTTCACCCATGTGACTTCCCCTTTGAAATCCTTGGGCAGTTCCACATCGTCGGACAGGATATAGTGTGCCCGATCTGCCCACCGCAGGATCGCAGGGTCGTAGTGATCCCCGTGACCATGGGAAACGAAAATATAAAACTTCTTATGAGGGAAATCCCCTTCATTTACTCTGTCAAACATCCCGTTCTGGGTGTAGTAATCAAAAAGCAGTACAGAATGCTTTGTTTCAATCTGGAATCCGCTGTGATGCAGATAAGTCATATTCATAAAGTTTCTCCTTCCATCTTCTTCCGTTTCAGCAGTACCCGTTCTTTGGCTTCTTCCAGAAAACGCCGCGCCTGTCCTTCGTCATAAAGCCATTGTCGCAGGTTTTCACCAGACAATATAAGAGGTGTGCGGTGGTGAATCTCTCCCACACATCCTGCGGCGTGTTCCGTCACAACGGTGGCTTCCCAGCCTTCCGCCTTTTTCCGGCAAACGCCTGCCAGATACAGCATTTCTTCCTCTTGGGGCAGAAAATCCCAACCTGTTCCATCTCCGTCCCACTCGCAAAAACCTGTTACCGGAATGACACAGCGATTCTGGACAAAGTCCTTTCCAAAAAGGGGCTTTTCCAGCAAAGTTTCGCTTCTGGCGTTATAGACCCGCTTGCCTTTCTGGGTCAGATACCCCCAGTCTGCCACATCCGCCGTTGTTTTGCCGCCGGACACCCGCAGTATGGGAACGGGATTTCCGGGAAATAATTCCCTGCCAAATTCACAATTGGGGTATTTTCGCAGAATTTCCCGCATGATAGCCACCATGGGCTTACTTGCGGGGGAAAATTCCCATATCATTTGTCTGCACATGTCACTTCACGCATGGCACCTGTATGAGGGTCCATGACAAAACCGTAAACTTCCACATCTTTATGAATCAGTGGATGGTTGCGGATGGTATCCACGGTATTCTGAACAGAAGCGCAAATATCACCAAAGCCAGTGAGCCACTGTTCCAGATTTTTATGGTTGGCATCCACATGATCGATGACATCTCTGGAAATGCCCTTTTCTTCCATTTTGGCAATCATCTTTTTGGCATCCAGCGCTCTGCCGCCGCAGTCGTCATGACCGATGACCAGAATGGTGTCCACACCCAGTTCATAAACAGCCACCAGCAGGGAGAAAATCACACTGCCATAGGGGTGGGTGATCTGACCGCCGGCGTTTTTGATGAGCTTTACATCGCCGTTTTTGATGCCCAGCGCCGCAGGCAGCAGTTCTGTCATACGGGTATCCATACAGGACAAAATGGCAATTTTCCGGTCAGGATATTTTGTGGTTTCATATCGTTGGTACATTTCATGGTCTACAAAAACTCTGTTATATTCCAGCATTTTTTTCACGCTGTCGTTCATGGGGAATCCCTCCTTTGTATCCTCTCACTTCTTTCTGCTCTGCCATTTCAGTGTGGCAAAGATCAGCACAAACCAAAGTACGATCAGAATCAATGCCAAAGGCAGGATGGCGTTCAGCAAAGTTTCCGCCGGCAGCACTTTTGCCGCAATATACAGCCCGATGCCAACCAGCACCAGATACAGCAGTGTGACCACCTGCATGATTTTTCTTGTTTCCTTCATAATCGCACCTTCCTTTCTGCCGCTCTGTACTGATTCTATCATTCCAGAGGAAAGAAATCAAATTTCCGAAATAAAAAAATCCGACATTTTTCCAAAAAACATCGGATCAGATTACAAACAAAATGTTTTTTTACATTTTCAAGAACGCGGAAAGGTTTGGGAAACAAGGGTCAACACGTTTGCTCCGCAAACGCCAGCCATAAATGGCTGTCCGCATTTCTTTGCGGTGTAGGAGTTTCCCAACTGGAATCCGCAGTCGGAATTTACTTCCGACGAGGAAAACAGTGCGTTTCAAGGCATTTATGCCGATGGATACTCTGTACCCCGAAGAAACGGGGGCAGCGAAGCTGACTTTGCAAAGCAAAGTGCTTGACCAAACTGTTTATACTTCTGCCTATTCGTCAAAGGCTTGAATGAAATGAGCCTTTGACGAAAGGTTGTCGACTTCGTCGACAACCTTATCGGATTTTCTGTCTGTAAAAAAGTGAGCAGACCTGTAAGCCGGGTTCTGTCGTGGACAGCCATCTATCTTGGTCTGTTGTTGCCAACAGCATCATGCGACTTTTCATCGAGGAGAGACGAGCAGCCTCTTTGCCCTCTTTCGTCTTGCTTCAGGTGGGGTTTACAGAGCCTCCTGCGTTACCGTAGGAGCGGTGGGCTCTTACCCCACCTTTCCATCCTTACCTGCCCAAAGACAGGCGGTTTATTTCTGTTGCACTTTCCTTAGAGTCGCCTCCACCGGCCGTTAGCCGGCACCCTGCTCTATGAAGCCCGGACTTTCCTCACTGGAGCGAATCCAGCGCGACTGTCCAGTCTACTCAATGGATTATTATACTCCAAAAAGGCGCTGTTTGTCAAACCTTAAAGCAGCTGCCGCCTACAAATTCCTTAATCAAAGAGTTGTTAGGGATTTCTGTACCCGGTGCCGCAAGGAAATAGCCTAAGAATTTGATAAGTCGCTTTGCAGTGATATACTCGGGCTGGTCTTCCCCAATGGCAAAAAGCTGGGGTTCTGCATACTGCTTCAGCACGCTCAATTCGTAGATAGTTGCGGAGTTGAAAATGGCGTCGGCGTTTTCCTGATAAGGGAAAATGTTTTCCGCTTCCCCATCGGTAACGTCATTCCATGTGCGGATGGTTTCTGCCGCATCACGTCCGCGGAACTGATAATCCCGCACGATACGGCGAATCAAACGGCTGTCAGATGTGGAAATGCGATTGTGATCGTCCACGTTCAGCTGTGTCATGGCGCTGATGAAAATCTTGAATTTCTGTTCCGCGGGGATTTCAGATGTGAGCATATCGTTGAGCCCGTGGATGCCCTCCAGCACCAGAATTTCGCCTTTCTTCGCCTGAATACGGTTGCCATTGTATTCTCGTTTGCCTGTAACAAAGTTATACGTAGGCAGGTCTACCAATTCCCCTGCAATCATTTTCTTCAAGTCGTCGTTGAGCAAAGGCAGGTCAAGGGCCTGAATATGTTCATAATTCCGCTTGCCATTTTCATCCACAGGTGTTTTATCCCGTTCCACAAAGTAATCATCCAGAGAGATTTTATGAGGCTGAATGCCCAATACCTGTAACTGGATGCACAGGCGGTTGGCAAAGGAAGTCTTGCCGGAGGAAGAAGGCCCTGCGATGAGTACCACACGGACTTTATCCAAACGCTGATGAATCATATCAGCAATTTCCGCAATCTTCTTTTCGTGAAGGGCTTCATTGATGCGGATGAGGTCACCAAATTTTCCTTGGGTCAGTGTATGGTTCAGTTCTGCCACATTTTTCACACCCATAAGCTGGCACCAGTGCATCTGTTCCAGAAATACACTGCTGATCTTTTTGGGATTGGAAAATTCCCGCAGCACTTCCGGATTTTTCTGGTCAGGGAAACGAATGAGGAAGCCATTTTCGTAAGCCATGAGGGAAAAGACTTTCAAATCCCCTGTGGAAGCCGGCATATATCCATAGAAATAATCATAGAAGCCGTCCAGTTCATAGAGGTTCACATTGGAGGCACGGCGATAACGGAACAGTTCATCCTTATCGGGCATCCCCTGTCGTCTGGCGATTTCTCTGGCATCTTCTTTCCGCATGGTGCGTTTGCAGATGGGCAGGTCTGCCGCCACATATTCCCGCATTTTGCCTTCGATTTTTGCCAGCACTTCTTCTGTGATTTCCATTTCCGGTTTGCGGATTTCGCAGTAAAGATTTTTCTGCAAAGAATGTTCCACAACCACCAGAGATTCATTTCCCCAGAGTTCGTAAACGGCTTTTGTCATCAGAATCAGCACACCACGGCGATAGACCCGCATGGCTTCATCGTTTTCGATGCCGTAAAATGTCACATCATCGCAGGTGCGGATTTTCTGATGGAGTTCCCGCAGACGGTTTTGCTGCCTTGCCAGCATAATAGGCCCATCCACCATGCCGGAAAAATCTTTTGCCACGTCGGCAAAGGTTGCCCCCTCTGCAATCTCCACCATTTTGCCCATGACGTTGATCTGTCTTGTTTCCATGACTTTTCTCCTCCTTTTCTCCTCTTACAGCGCCCAGAATGTCTGCCCGTTGACTTTGGAGCAAACCACTTCCAGCGCCCAGCCCTTTTCTGCCGCCGCCTGTTCCAGTGCTTTCTGGATCACAGGCACAATGAGCACTTCACTGGCATAATGGGTCACATCTGCCACGCAAATGCCTGTTTCCACAGCCTTCTGGGCTTCGTGGAATTTGATGTCCGCTGTCAGATAAGCGTCCGCACCAGCGTAATAAGCAGGCATGATAAATTCCGCGCCGCTGCCTGTGCAGAGGGCTACCTTCTGAATCATTTTATGTGCATCACCTGTCAGGCGAATACTATCCAGACCTAATTTTTCTTTGAGCATTCTGGCAAAGTCCGCAAAAGCCACAGGCGCAGGCAATACGCCCATACGTCCAATACCTTCTTTTTTGTATCTCTGTTCCACAGCGTATACGTCATAAGCCACTTCTTCATAGGGATGGGCTGCCTTCATAGCAGCGATAACTTTTGCCGCCTGAGATGCAGACACCAGAGCTTCCAGACGGACTTCTTCCACCCGTTCCAGCTTGCCCTGTTCTCCCAAGAAAGGATTGCTGCCTTCCATGGGCAGGAAGGTGCTTTCTCCCGGTGCAGCGAAGGTGCAGCAGGTATAATTGCCGATTTCCCCCGCGCCAGCGTCACACATGGCTTTCCGCACATCTTCGGCATGGGTCACAGGAACGAAAACCGCAATTTTCTTCAAGTCCTCTGCCCATGTTTCTTCTAAGTATGTCAAATCCTGCAAGCCAATGAGTTCTGCCAACACGTCATTGGTGCCGCCTTTTGCGATGTCCAGATTGGTATGAGCGGAAAATGCCGCAATGTTATTCTGAATCAAAGAAATAATTTTGCTGCCCACAGAGGTTTCCGGGGTGATGCTGTCAAATTTCTGGAACAGCAGCATGGGGTGATGGGTGATAATCATATCCGCGCCCATTTCTGCCGCTTCGGCAATGACTTCTTTTGTCACATCCAGTGCCACCAGTATTTTTTTCACTTCATGGCTGGGGTCGCCCACTGCCAGACCGGGTTTATCCCAGCTTTCCGCCAATTTTCTGGGGGCGATGCCCTCCATAACTGCCATAATATCTTTTACTTGTACCATGCTTTCGCCTCCTTGATGACTGCCAGTTTTTCCTCGATTTCCGCCAGACGTTCCGCCGCCTTTTGGGTGCCGCTTTGGCGTAAACCTTCTGCCACTTTTTCATACTGGGCTTCTTCTCTGGTCAGCTCTTCCCACAAAATGGGGTCTTGTTTTTCCAATAATCTGCCGCCGTAAAACAGCGCCGCAGGTGTTTTTTCTCTTTCCTCGCCGGGGACACAGCGGAAGATATGATAATACTTCCCGTCCTCTTTCACCATGATTTCTTCATCAATGGCAAAACCAAAATCCCATACGGTCTGGCGCACGGCATCCAAATCATGCTGGGGAGAAAGTATCCATTCTTTCAGGCTTTTTGCCACATCTTCGCTTTCTTTGAGGATGCGGCAGATGAGCATACCGCCCATGCCTGCAATGACGGCGCTTTCCACTTCCCCTGTATGTACAGGCAAAAGACCGCTGCCCAGACGGGTTTCGATGGCACCTCCTGCACCCATGGCGGCGATATTTTCCTTTGCCTTTTCCAGAGGGCCTTTGTTCAGGTCACAAGCCAGCGCCTTGTCGATTTTCCCCTGTTCATACAGATACAAAGGCACATAGCCGTGGTCGGTGCCGATATCTGCCATACTGCGGCGTGTTACCAGTCCTGCCACTGCCTGCAATCGTTTTGAAATATCCATATACTGTTTCCTTTCTATGCAAAACAGGCGGCAAGCATACCCCTTTTGGGTACGCCTGCCGCCTGCCACTTGTGTTTCTTATTCCAGATAATCTTTCAGTTTTTTGCTGCGGCTGGGATGACGCAGTTTACGCAGGGCTTTTGCCTCGATCTGACGGATTCTTTCTCGTGTGACATTGAATTCTTTGCCCACTTCTTCCAGTGTTCTGGCACGTCCGTCGTCCAGACCAAAGCGCAGGCGCAATACCTTTTCTTCCCTTTCGGTGAGGGTATCCAGCACTTCGATGAGCTGTTCTTTCAGCAGCGTAAACGCAGCCGCTTCCGCAGGGGCGGGAATGTCGTCATCGGGGATAAAGTCACCCAGATGGCTGTCTTCTTCTTCGCCGATGGGAGTTTCCAGAGAAACAGGTTCCTGTGCGATCTTCATGATTTCACGTACCTTTTCTTCGGGCATCTGCATTTCCACTGCCAGTTCTTCTGCGGTCGGTTCACGGCCTAATTCCTGCAGCAGCTGTCTGGAGATACGAATGAGTTTATTGATGGTTTCAACCATGTGTACGGGAATACGGATGGTTCTTGCCTGATCGGCAATGGCTCTGGTGATTGCCTGGCGAATCCACCATGTGGCATAGGTGGAGAATTTATAGCCCTTGTGGTAATCGAATTTTTCCACGGCTTTAATCAGCCCCAGATTGCCTTCCTGAATCAGGTCAAGGAACAGCATCCCACGACCTACATATCTTTTGGCGATGCTGACAACCAGACGCAGGTTGGCTTCTGCCAGTTTCTTTTTGGCAGCTTCGTCGCCTTCTTCCATACGCTGTGCCAGTTCCACTTCTTCCTCTGCGGACAGCAGAGGGACTTTGCCGATTTCCTTCAGATACATTCTGACAGGGTCGTCGATATTGATGCCTTCGGGCAGTGTCAAGTCAAGGTCTTTTTCAACTTCTTCTTCTGCGTCCAGATTGCCCAGGATATCAATGCCCTGTGTTTCCAGATATTCATAAATCCGATCGATGCGGTCGGGGTCCAAGTCCAAATCCGCCAGATGGTCCATGACCTCTTTATACTCTAATACGCTTTTCTTCTTTTTGCCCATGGCAACCAGTTCTTCCAGTCTGGTCAACAATGTGGTTTCTTCGACGGATTTCAAAGCAATCCTCCCTTTCTGTGTTCCTTATAGTCTAACCATATCAGATGGTAATATGCAGTGCCTCCAGCTTTCTTTTCTCCTCCACCAGCTGTTGGATTTCCTCCACGGTGGATGCCTGTGCCGTTTTTCGGTCGATCTTTGCCCGCTTCAATACTTTTGCGGCTTCATTGACGGCTTTTTGCAGGTCAAACCCATCGTCTGCCGGCGGTTGTGCCGCGAAAATCTCCGTGACACGCCGTTGCGCTTCGCCTTCCTCAAAAAAACTGATCAGTTCCGCAGGGAACACATTCCCCGCTTCTTCCCATAAAGTGCCCATGGCTTCAAATGCCTTGCCGTAGACCTCCGTGGGAAAATCGTCCTTATCCAACACCTTCTGTAAAATTTCATATATATGCCGATGGCTGGCAGAAAAATACAACAAACTTTTCTGGGCGTCCAACAGCCCCTTATCTTCCTTTTCTCTGCCGCCGTACTGCCTTTGCATCTGTATCTGCCGCTTCTGGGCTTCCTGCTGGAATGCCTCGTCTTCCTTGCGGCGGAGTTTCCGTATTTCATTCTGGATGGCGCTTTCCTCCACCCCTGTCATACGGCTGACCTCGGCGGTATACACATCCCGCTCGATGTCACTTTCCAATTTTGTCAAAATCTGCGCCGCCTCTGTGGCAAAGCGCACCCGATGTTCCGGGTTGTCCAGAGCGTACTTCCTGCGGATGCAGGCGATCTGGAACGATATATAATGAACGGCATTGACCAGCAGTTTGGAAAATTCCGCTGAGCCGTTTTGTTTGATAAATTCGTCGGGGTCTTTGCCGTCTGGCACCTGTGTCACCCGTACATGGAATCCATTTTCCACCAATACAGGAATGGCGCGGAGGGCGGCGTTTGTGCCTGCTTCGTCGCTGTCGTAAAGCAGTATCACGTCCTCGGCGTATTTCTTCAGTGTCATGGCGTGTTCCCGGTTGAATGCCGTTCCCAAAGACGCCACTACGTTATGGAATCCTGCCTGATAGACAGAAATCATATCCATATATCCTTCCACCAGAATGAGTTCCTTCTTTCTGGCGGCTTTTGCAAAGTTCAGCCCGTATAGATTGCGGCTTTTGCTGAACAGTATGGTTTCGGGGGAATTCAGATATTTGGGTTCCCCCTTGCTTAGGATTCTGCCGCCAAACCCTACCACGCGTCCTTGCGCGTCGAATATGGGGAACATAAGCCGTCCCCGGAAACGGTCGTGGTAGCCGCTTCCTTCCTTATCAGGAATGACTAAGCCGCTTTTGACCATATCCTCTACGGAATATCCCAGCCCTTTCAGGTGGTCGAAAAGGGCATGTCTGCGGTCTGGGGAATAACCGATGCCGAACTTTCTGGCAAGGTTTGGCTTCAATTGCCTCCGCTCCAGATAAGCCCGTGCCGGTGCGCCTTCGTCCGACTGGAGGGTGTCATAATAAAACCTTCCTGCCGCCCGATGCATCTCAAAGAGCCTTGCTTTCAGCCGCTCCATGGCAAGAGCCTGTCCCGTCATTTGGGGCTCCGGCAAAGGGATATTGGCGCGCTCCGCCAGTTTTTTCACCGCTTCTGGAAAATCACAGTTTTCCATTTCCATCAGAAAGCCGTATACATTCCCGGACGCTCCACAGCCAAAACAGTAATAAAACTGTTTTTCACTGTTGACGGAAAAAGACGGGGTCTTTTCGTGATGGAAAGGGCAAAGTCCGAAGTAAGAACTGCCCTTTTGCTTCAACGGAACGTACTGGGAAATGACATCCACAATGTCATTTTGCATACGGATTTCCTCAATCAATTCTCTCGGATACCGCATTGTCCTCCCCCCTTTCCGTCTTTTTGGAAACAACGTTTCTGGAATTTCCGTAAACATTGGAGAAAGGAAGCTGTTACACTTCCTTTCTCCTGCTATACTCTATGATTTCGACATTTCCCCGAAAAATCCTCCCTTTTGGCGACGTTTTGTATATTTGTACAAAAACCGACCGCAAAAGACCGATTTTTCGCAAAAATCCATCAATAAATCAAAGGACGCTCCATTCCGCAGGAATAAAGAGTTTCTTGAATCTTGCCACGGCAAAACGGTCTGTCATGCAGGCGACATAATCACAAACGGTCTGCTCCACCGTTTCCCCTTCTTCCATGAGGCGGCGGAACTCTCCCTCCATCTCCTGTGGATGTTCCAGATAGTAGGCAAAGAGGTCGCCTACGATTTTCTGGGCTTTTTCATGCTCACTGGTGGCAATGTCGCTGTGGTAGACCTTCTGGAACATGAATGCCCGCAGTCCCGTGAGGGTCGCCCGCATTTCCGGGCTCATGCGGATGTCGCCGGTGCCGGTGCTATGTAATATGGTATCCCGTATCATGGCATTGATGCGTTTGCTGGACGTTCCTCCCATGACTGCCACATATTCCGCCGGAATATCCTCGGGACGGAGCATACCTGCCCGAATGGCATCGTCAATGTCGTGGTTGGTGTATGCGATTTTATCTGAAAGCTGTACAATTTTCCCTTCCAGTGTGGCAGGGTGTCCGCTGGTACGGTGGTTCAGTATACCATCCCGCACCTCCCATGTCAAATTCAGCCCCTTGCCGTCTTTTTCCAGACGGTCTGCCACACGAAGGCTTTGTTCGTTATGGGCAAAGCCCCCTCTGTCTTTGCAGAGTTCATCCAATTTCCGCTCCCCGGCGTGACCAAAAGGCGTATGCCCTAAGTCGTGCCCCAAAGCAATGGCTTCCGTCAAATCCTCATTGAGCCGCAACGCTCTTGCAATGGTACGGGCAATCTGGGCAACCTCCAACGTATGTGTCAGACGGGTGCGGTAGTGATCTCCTTCGGGAGAGATGAACACCTGTGTCTTATGCTTCATACGCCGAAAGGCTTTGCAGTGGATGATACGATCTCTGTCCCGCTGAAAATCCGTACGGAAATCGCATTTTTCCTCGGGGCGCATCCGCCCTTTGGAAGTTGCGCTTTTTGCCGCCAGAGGGCTCAATATTTTTTCCTCCAATTCTTCCTGAAACAAACGGTATTCCATTCTCATCCCTCCTTTTTCTTCCTTAATAAGAAAATACGCTTCTTTCACAAAAAAATCCTCTTTTTTTCTGTAAAAAAATAGGGAAAACCCTGTAAAATCCAAGGTTTCCCCGTTCTTAACCACCGATGAAATAAGCGGCGCATTTCACGGCGTTGAAAACCGCCATGGCCGCCCCTGCCAGTGCGAAAAATCTTAATTGCCGCTCATACCCATCTGATGCCCAATGCCATGCGTCCTGCGTCTGCTGATACTCTTTCAGCATACACCAATACAAAAGGGCGCACAGTCCAAAGAATACCGTTGTCCATGCGGAAATTGCCGCCAAGGGCCCTGTCATCTGGTACTGCTCGAATCCCCCTGCCAGCAAATCCAGAAACATGCAGACAGTCAAAACTTTCTGCATATTGTTTCGGATGAAGGGATGACGGTCTAAAAATAAAAGTAATTTCGGTTTTTCCATTAGATTCTTCCTTTCTCAAAACGATAGGATACACAAAAACAAACAGACTCCCGCAGCCGCCAGACAAATGGCAAAGGTCACCCACATTTTCGCAGGCGTTGCCTCCACTTTTCCCTCTTTGAAAAATACCAAGACACATCTGGCACAATACAGAAACACCAGCACCATAATGGCATGTGCCAGCCAGTCCAAGGGTGTCTTGCGCCAAAAATCAAAAGCATTCCCAATGATATATAGAACAAACCAGAATTTCAGAGAATTCCGATGGGTATCAAAAAACGTATCCAATTTATGCAGATCAATCTTTTTCATCCTTCTGCCCCCTTTTTCCCAGCATAGCAGAGAATGGGCATATTGTCCACGGATACAAAAAAATCCAGCCCAAATCACGGCTGGAATTCTTTGAAATATGTTTTTGCGAAAATATCTTTCAGTGCCAGCATGGCATCTTCCGCGGAATAGCCATATGTTTTCTGAACTTCCCGTATCATAGCGGCAAACTGGGCCTCGTAAGGAGCGCAGTCCATCTCCTGCTGATAAGTCACCAATATGGGATAGAGTTTTGTCCAATCCACCACATATCCCGTTTCCGTCTGTTTGATTTCCGGCTGTTTTTGTTCTTCTGCCAAAAGGCTGTTGCAGTCTGTTTGCAGTGCTTCAGCCAGCTTTACCAGCCCCGGCACCGTAGGCATGGTGGTTCCCGCTTCCCATTTGGAAACAGTCTGTCTTGCCACCTGTAATTTTTCTGCCAGCTGTTCCTGTGTCATGTTGGCGTTCTTCCTTGCCTTTGCGATATTTTTTCCCAAATCCATGCAAATCCCTCCTTATTTATCATGGTAACAAAAACATGCCGCCCTTTCCACCACCTATCCGGCAAAAAGGCACCCCAGAAGTGCATTTTTCCAATAAAAAACGGATGAGCCATCTTTAGGGGCATCTTCATAAGAAAACAAAGAAAGCCAAAATCCTTATCATGACAAAG
>NZ_CAJMDQ010000070.1 GCF_905212195.1 uncultured Anaerotignum sp.
TTTATTGACTCTTGTTTGTCTTGTATTCAGTTTTCAAGGTGCATTCTTTCTTTTTGTTTCGGCCGTTCTTGCGACCGCCTAAGTATATTATCATGGGAACTATCTCTTGTCAACATCTTTTTTACAATTTTTTTAGATTTTTTTTACAAAACACAAAAAACCCTGTAAAAACAGGGCTTTTTCGTCAAAAACTTTTTCATTTTACGCGCCTAACAGATGGAAAAACGCCGTCGCCGGGAACACAATCACCAATGCCGGCAGCAGATTTGCCGCCCGCACTTCTTTGATTTTTGCAATATTGAGTCCCAAAATGAATGTCATCAAGCCACCCACGGCAATAAAATTCTGTATGGCGGCGGGGTCAAGATAAGACATCATCCATTTTCCTGCGTAAAAACACAGGGACAATATCAAAAACTGCGGCACCACGATCAGATTCATACCGAATCCCAATGCCATGGCAAATATAGCCGCGGCGAAAATATCCATGACCGCTTTTGACATTAAAATGGTCATATCTCCCGTTGCCCCCTCCTGAAAGGCACCGAAGATATTTGTTCCGCTGGCACAAAGGGTCACTGCCACCACCAGATAAAACCGCATATAAATTTCTTTATCCCCTTCGATTTTAAAATGCAAATGATGCAGTCCATGCAAAAATCCCGTTTTGATTCTTCTATCCAGATCAATCAATTCTCCTATGATGGTACCCAAAATCAGCGACAAAAGCACCGCCGGCAATGATTCCAGCTTAATCACGGAAACCATACCAATGGCAATGGCGCACATGCCGAATATCACCATCAGCGGCTCCTGAAGTTTTGCTGGAATTTTATTTCGCAGCAGTGTGCCCGCATTGACTCCCATCAGTACACAACAACAATCCAGTATTACCCCTCTTGGAATCATGCCGTCGCCCCCTTTTCTGCATTTCCGGCAAAGGTTAGTGCAATCTCACCCGTTCCGCCGTCTATATAGATTTGTTTTTTCTTTTGTTTTTTCTTTTGTTTTTTCTTTTGTTTTTTCTTTTGTGTTTTCTGTTGTGGAACCGTAAAATCCTCGTCAAATTCCATTTCCCAGCTATCCAAATCACCGTCATTTTGTTCCACAGAAACTTCCGGCTCCAATGTTTTTCCGTTTACTGTGACATTTCTGGTGAAAAAAGAACCGGAAATATCATAATTCTCTGCTGTTTCCGGCATAGTCAGAGAAATCTTTCCCGTGCCGCCATCCAGTAAAATTTTCTCTCCCAGACTGCCTGCAAAGTCCACATTTCCCATGCCGCCATGGATGGTCAGACTTTTTGCCACCTGCAGATGTTCTCCTTCTGCCAAGTCACCACCGCATTCCAGTTCCAGATTTTCTGCTGTCACATGTTTCAGCATCATCTGCCCGGCACCTTGATGCAAAAACAATTCTTTTGCTTCTGCCCCATCCACATAGAAAGGCCCTGTACCTGCTGTCAGCACCGCTTTTTCCGGCATCCAATCTTCCGGTAATGTCAGCATCAAATGATGGCTGTCCGTATCCATGCCCTCCACCGCTTCTTCATCCGGCGGTATGTATGATATAGTCACAACGCCATTTTCTTCTGTCACTGTCAGCCACTGAGAAACAACATGTTCTGTTTTCAGTTCCGCTTTTTCTCCTTTCTGGATGAAAACGCTGCCAACATCTGCCGTAACCGTGAGTTCTTCGCAGTTCTGTGGAAGTTCATAAACTTCTGATGACATCTCCACCGTCTGTTTTTGTGTTCCACATGCGCACAAAAATAACAGAACCACTGGCAGCATAAGCCATTGCTTCCCTTTTCCCGTTGTTTGTTTCATGATTTTCCTCTTTCAATTTAGATTTCTTTCGAAAGATGTGGCATTTTAACATATGGATTTCAAAAAAGCAACGGCTTTTCCCTTTTCTTCCCACAAAAAAATGACGGTTTTCACACCGTCATTTTTCTCGTCATTTCAAGCAAATATGGTCAATATAAAATACATCAATATGTTGTTTTCATACAAAGGCAACGCCACATGGGTCAAATTCAGTGCGTCAAAGAAAAAATCAAAGGCGGAATTGCACTGGAAAAATGTCAGCACAAAACAAATGAGCCATGCCACGCACAATCCTTTCAGCAAACCTACCAAAAAGCCACATGCCCGGTTGAAGAAATTCAATACAGGCAGTTTACTGATAAGATTCAGCGCCTTCAGCACAAATTTCACTGCCAGCCATACCACAATAAACACCAGCAGTACACTGATGATATTGATGCAGATATTGGCCAGAAATCCCGCAATATACGACTGCAGGCTTTCTACATCCAGCAGGTGATAAATCACCGGATTATTGTTTTCCACCAGACTTTCCTTCAGAAAATCCGGCAGATGCATACTCTGGATGATGTCTGTCTGGGTCTGCATAGCCGCGTCCCCAATGGCATTATCCAAATGCAGTCCATTGCCTACTGTATTTGTCAGGGCATCGAAAAAAGGTGTTTTTCGTAAAAGCTCACTGACTGTAGGCGTCAAAAACCGTGTTGCCGCCAGTGCTGCCACCATTGGCAGGAAATTCAGTGCCGCCCGCACAAAACCCTTGCGGTACGCCTGCACTGCTGTCCCCACCACCAGCACCAACGCCAGAATATCTAATATATAGGGCAAAAATGTCATCCTTCTGCCCACCTCCTACCATTAAGACTCTGCGGGAACATCCCCCGATTCCGTATTCTCCGCAGGCTGCGTTGTTTCTGTCTGTTCTGTATCTGTTGTTCCTTCTGTTTCAGGTGTTTCTGTTGCCTGTGTATCAGAAGCGTTCGCTTCACCTTCGGTGCCAGTTGTTTCCTGCTGACCTTCTGTGCTTTCCTGACTGCCGTCCTCCTGTGTTGCGTCCGTGTTGGTTTCGCCTTCTGCCGGCAGTGATTCATCTGTCTGTACTTCCGGTGTGGTTTCTACCACATCTTCTGGTACTTCCGGCACTTCTCCTGTATATTTGTCCATATCCAGAATCCGGGCAATATCCTGACCTACCACCAGTACGCGAGAGAAACTTTCCATAGGAATCACGTCTGTCACATCCTGTGTTGCCTGATAAGTCCACGCTTCCCGACCTGTATGACGAATGCCGATATAAGTATGGTCAGTTCCAACCACAATACCGTCTTTCCAAGCACTCAGATATGTGATGTCTTTTCCGCTGACATAAGAAGCTTCTTCTGCCCCGTTGGAGCTGAGCCAGCAGACAGTGCCTTCTTCCTTGCCTTCTTCTCCCGGCAGAGCATCGCCCAATGTGAGCACGACTTTATCTTTCTGCTGGAAAGAAACATAATCCACCACATTGGTCAAATGGTAACTCCAAACTTCTTCGCTGTCCTTGAAACCATAAACGCCCTTATCGGAAACCGCCGCCAGAACGCCGTTGTTGCGATAACTGATGGTGCCGATGATTTCATCTGCCTTATCAGCGGCAGAAGCATACAAACTGTCTGTATAATTCTCGCTGTCTTCCGGATTGACATAGAAAAACAGCACCCGTCCAATGGGATACACATCGGTGGTATCCACATAGCTGACAGCAAAAGATTTATTGTCATCGGACACGTCTGTGGAAATGGGGTATACCCCTGCGGTTTCTTCCACCCTGCCTTTGAGCAGTGTGCCTTTGGAATTGTAAATCTTCACTTCATAACCGCTGCTTTTCTTTTCCAGCAAAGAAAGATATCCGTTTTGGTTCAGGGCAAACTGACTGAGATTTCCTTCCAGCTGTACATTATACAGCAGGCCGCTTTCGTCATAGACCCGCACATTCTTGCCGCCCAGATCGCCTACAGCCATGAAAGAGCCTTCCTGAATCACGGTAGGTGTGGTCATATTGAATGTGTCATTCCATTTCTGGTCGCCTACACTGTTGTAGTACTTGGCACCGTCTTTTGTGCAGAGCAAAAATGCCTCATCAAACACAGCAAAAGACGCGGAACTGCCCGCATCCAGAGGAATTTCCGCCAGCACCCCTGCCGAAGCATTGCCCGCATTTTGTGTCACACTGGATTTGACAAACAGACTGCGGATTTTCCCGCTGCCGTAAGCCGTATCCAGATATACCAGACCGCAGCCGATGCAAAGCACCAGCACCACAGCCAGACCGATTTTCATCTGCTTTGTAAAATGAAATTTTTTTGGGGTTTGTTCTTCCATTAAAACCAGACCCTCCTTCTGTGCGTCTTTAGGCTTTCATCATACTACATTCACCGTTCTTTTGCAAACCATTGGACAGGGGAAAGCCAAATTCTAACCAAAAAAGAAGCCAGAAACTTCCTATCAAAATTTCTGACTTCTTGTTTTTGTTTTCTGTAGATGCGAAAAGGCTTATTCGCCGTCCCGCAGGCTTTCATAAAGCTTGATATATTCTCTTGCGGAGCTTTCCCAGGAATAATTGGAAGCCATGGCGTTTTTCACCACATGCTGCCATTCGTCTTTGCCCTGGTTGTATACTGCAAGGGCCTGATCCAATGCCCACAGAAGCCCATTGCCGTCGTATGTTTCAAAGAGGAAACCATTGCCCTCTTTTGTTTCTGTGCTGTACTGGAAGATGGTGTCTGCCAGACCGCCGGTTTTCCGCACGATAGGCACGGTACCATAACGCAGGGCAAACATCTGACCCAGGCCGCAGGGTTCAAACAGAGAAGGCATCAGGAACATATCAGAGCCTGCATAAATCTGCTGTGCCAGATTTTCATCGAAGAAAATATTGGCGCTGACTCTGCCGCGATAGCGTTCTTCCATGCTGCGGAACAGGTATTCAAAACGATTTTCCCCTGTACCCAACAGAACGAACTGCACATCTCTGCGCATCATTTCATCAAATACATAAGAAAGGATATCCAGACCTTTCTGGTCTGCCAGTCTGGTGATCATGCCGATGATGGGCACATCTCTCTGTTCCAGACCCAGTCTTTCCTGCAAAAGACGTTTATTTTCCGCCTTGCCTTCCAGATGATCCGCATCAAAGTGTACCTGAATGCGGCTGTCTGTAGCAGGGTCGTTTGTCACATAATCAATGCCGTTGATGATGCCGCTGAGGACATTTTTCCGGCTTTTCAAAATACCATCCATGCCATAGCCATACTGCCATGTCTGGATTTCTTTGGCGTAAGTCTGGCTGACGGTGCTGATACGGTCTGCATACATCAGGCCCATTTTCATGTAGCTGACATTGCCGTAAAATTCTACGTTGCCGTTTTCATAACAGTAGTAGGGCACACCCAGAAGTTCCATGGTGCTCTTGTCAAAATTCCCCTGATACTGCAAGTTATGGATGGTAAACAGTGTCTTGATACGAGAATAGTAGATCATCTTCCGATAGATTTCCTTCAGGTACATGCAGACAGGACCAGTCTGCCAGTCATTGCAGTGAATCACATCGGGATAGAAGTCCAGCATTGCCATCATATCCATAACGGCTTTGCCAAAGAATGCAAAACGTTCGTTATCATCGCCATAGCCATATAAGCCGCCGCGACCGAAATAAAAATTATTTTCTATAAAATAAATGGGGATTTCACCGGGTTTCACCAGAATTTTCGCCTGCTGTGTCCGCCACAGCAGATGAACAGGGAATTCACCCAGATATTCCACTCCATACATTTCTTTATCCTTAACTGTCATGTAACGGGGAATGACTACCCGCACATCGACACCCTGTGCCCGCAGTGCTTTGGGCAAAGAACCTGCCACATCGCCCAGACCGCCGCTTTTGATAAAGGGCGCAGCCTCAGAGGCCACCAGTAATACTTTCAAGCAATCTTTCATGCTACCTCACCTCATTATCATCATACTATGAATTCCAACATTCAGCAAGAAAATATTCACCAATACATTCATCTTTTGTATAGATTTTCCTGTTTTGTCGTCATATGCCTATAACTCCTTTTTATCCTTAGCCAAAAGTGGTATACTAAAAAAAGATTTCACGCAAAAAAGGGGCATACCCCTGTGAAATCCCACAAAAGGGACGTTTGCCGTCTGACAAATTCAACAATATAGAAAGGATGATTCCATTTGAAACATACCTTACCAAAGCGGTCTGATGTTGCCGCCGCAGATAAATGGCACATCGAAGACTATTATGAAAATGATTCCCTCTGGGAAGAAGCTTATACCATGCTCATGGAAGAAATTCCAGAATTAGCTGCTTACAGCGGTCATCTGGGTGAAAGCGCAGCCACACTTTTGGCATGCCTGGAAAAGAATCAGGAACTTTCCCTGATTCTGGATCAGGTTTATACCTATGCCAACATGCGTATGCATGAAGACAGCGCCAATGCTTTCTATCAGGGTATGGCTTCCAGAGCAGAAATGCTCCTGATTCGTTATTCCGACGCCATTTCCTTCCTGACACCGGAAATCCTTTCCCTGCCGGAAGATGTGCTGGCGGATTTCCGTATGGAACGGGCGGAAGATTTCCATCTCTACGACCATTTCTTTGACAATCTCCTGCGTCAGAAAGCCCACACCCTTTCTCCTGCTGAAGAAAGCCTGCTGGCAAAAACAGCGGAACTGGGCGGCGCACCCCAGAACATTTTCACCATGCTCAATGATGCGGATATGCGTTTTGGGGACATCACCGACGCCGATGGGGACAAAGTGCCTCTGACCAAAGGCAGATATGTGACATTCCTCGAAAGCAGTGACCGCCGCGTCCGCAAAGAAGCCTTCCAGGCATTATATGCTGCTTATCTGAAACAGAAAAACACACTGGCGGCAACTTACGCTGCTTCCGTGAAAAGCGACGTATTCTTCGCTTCCGCCAGAAAGTACGACTCTGCCAGAGCCATGGCATTATATGACGACAATATTCCTCTTTCTGTTTATGATAACCTCATCGAAACCGTTCATGCCAACCTGCATCTGATGCATCGCTATGTTGCCCTCAGAAAAAAACTGCTGGGACTGGACGAAGTCCACATGTACGACCTGTACGCTCCCTTGGTGGATGATGTGGACGCAAAAATCACTTTTGAAGAAGCAAAAGAAACCGTAGAAAAAGCCCTTGCTGTCATGGGCAAAGAATACACCGACGCCCTCCACTACGGCATGAACGCCGGCTGGATTGACGTTTACGAAAACGAAGGCAAACGCAGCGGTGCTTATTCTTGGGGCAGCTACGGCGTACACCCCTACGTGCTTCTGAACCACAATGACACCGTCAACAGCATGTTCACACTGGCACACGAAATGGGGCACGCTCTTCACAGCTATTTCACATGGGAAAAACAGCCTTATCTTTACAGCGGCCATAAAATCTTCGTAGCAGAAGTGGCTTCCACCTGCAACGAAGCCCTCCTCATGGAATATCTGCTGAAAACCACCGAGGATAAAAACATGCGGAAATATCTGGTGAACTACTTCTTAGAGCAGTTCCGCGGCACCCTGTTCCGTCAGACCATGTTTGCGGAATTTGAAAAGATTACTCACGAAATGGCAGAAAAAGGCGAACCTTTGACATGGGAAGGCATGAACAAAATTTATCATGACCTGAACCGCCAGTATTTCGGTGATGACATCGTCATTGATGAAGAAATCGACATTGAATGGGCAAGAATCCCCCATTTCTATAACGCTTTCTATGTATATCAGTATGCGACAGGCTACAGCGCAGCCATTGCCCTTTCCAGAAAAATCCTTTCTGAAGGTCAGCCTGCTGTGGACGCATATCTGGACTTCCTTTCCAAAGGCGACAGCGAATATTCCATTGACCTGCTGAAAGGCGCAGGCGTGGATATGTCTAAAAAAGACGCTGTGGAAAACGCTATGGCTGTTTTCGAAAGCCTGCTGGATGAAATGGAAAAATTCTGATAAACCCACCATAAACAAAAAAGGTACAAATCCTCACCATAGGATTGTACCTTTTTTTGTGCACAAATGCAGTTTTGCATATCTCCACACTGTTGTATTGATTTTAATACAACACAAATGTTATACTGATGAAGCAAGTTATGTACAATTGTAACAAGGAAAAGGAGGGCGTTTTTATGAAAAAACAACTCAGAACCATCTTGGCGGCGCTGGCTATCTCTTCTATGATGGCAACCACCGCTTTCGGGGCAGAGATGGTTTATCTCAATGGCTATGAGGGTTGGGAACCCAACGACGCTATCACAGCCGCCAACCAGGTCAGCGTCACCAGTGTGACCAAAACCGACAGCACCACATTTCCCAATCTGGGCACCACATATTATTGTGCACTGCCTGTCATCATCACTGCCGAAGATAATCTGCTGGTATTCCAGGTAGCGGAAGCCACCCAGAGCGGCAGTAACTTTATGGAAGGCGATATTCTGATGCCCAATGGCTACACAGAAAGCACCTATCCTCCTGCCGACGGCGTTTATCCCAAAGGCATGTCCTTCACACTGACAAAACCCGGCATCTATGTGGTGCGTGCTGGCTACGGTTTCCCCAGCGGCGGTGTGGAAAGCGTTCTGTTTGTAGGGGATGTGGATGTGCAGACACCACAGCAGCAGACAAAACCCCCTGTGACTACACCAACTACCACAACAGCCAAATTTGCCAAAACCAGTGTCATTCTCAATGAAGACATCACAACCTTCAGCGGCTATAACATCAACGGCAACAACTATGTAAAACTTCGCGACTTTGCCCAGACATTGTCCAACACCTCCTGCCGCTTCGATGTTTCCTGGGACGCGGCAAATCAGAACATCAACCTCATCACCAAAACAAAATACTCTGGCCCCGCAACGGCTCCTGCCGCCAGCGGCAGTGACCAGACAGCTTACGTCTACAACAAAGGCCTGCTGGTAGATGGCTATATCAACGAAGTGGATGCTTATACCATCAACGACAATACCTACTTCAAACTGCGTGATCTGGCGACTCTGGTAGACGCATATGTTTACTATGACTCAGGCAGCAAAGAAATCTACGTTGTGACAGAAATGTAAATAAAAAATTCCGTCTGCTTTTCAAAAGCAGGCGGAATTTTTTTGTTCATAGGAGAAATAATCCCTTTGCTTCCACTATTTTTTTCAGAAGATCAAGAGCAGCCCTATTTTCTTCTGTGATTTTTTTCAAAGTAACTATGAGATATACATCGTCCCGAAAATAGTGAAATGCCATATCCAGAGAGGCAAACCAGAACGTCATTTCTCCATAAGTCTTTTGAAATACCCTGTCTGCAAATTCCTCCAGATCATCAATAGATTCCAGTGGAAATTCCATCAGATACCCATCCTGCTCCGGTGTTTTTTCCAAAAAATCCTCGTCATCGGGCAAGGTCATGCCGCTGACAAAAATACTTTCCAGCGGATGATAGCACATAAAATGCAAAATGATTTCTGTCCATTTTTCACAAAGCTTTCGGAACCGCTCCGGCTTTGCATAATGTTTTTCCATCAGGGCAATGCCCTCATTCTCCCCATACTGAAGCCCTCCCGGAACAACATCAATGACATATCCTTTTGCGTTATCTTCCGCAGCAAAAGAAAGCAATTTTTCCATATCATCGTCAAAACGCCGCAGTGCAAATCCCTTGAATCCAAGGTTTTCAAAAATCTTTTTCATCTCTTCATGGCTCAATACCAATTCATATTCCCCCTGTTTCTCCAAAATACTTTTCTGCCCCATCAGAATGCTTTCAGTATAAAATTTCCGTTTTTGGCAGTCAATGATTTCATGAGAAATACGCTTGGGGAATGAAAATCTTTCCATACTTTATGGCATCACTTCATCCCTTGTCCAGATCAGTTCCGTCTGTGCTGCCATTTCCGCTTCTTTACCATAAAGGATGTCCAGTCCTTTGCTAAACTCACCATAATAAACTTTTGAAATACGCTCTACAGAATCTATCTGATAACGATAGGGTTCTTTCTGTTCCGCATCCTCCAAAAGAGGCTCAACATAGGCAGACCATGGACTTTGTGTAAAGTATAAGAAAAATTCATCCTCTCCATCATAACCATAAGAGCAGTTAATCTTTTCTTCCCCCGTATAATACACACAGACCTGCCCGTCCTCTACAGCTACGGAAAAATTCTCCTGCTCATAAGGAATCATCCACTGGGGGAAAGTCAGTGCCATATAGCTTCCCAAAATAACTACTGCCGTTACCGCAACAGAAATGACTGCGGTACGCATCCTCCCTTTTTTCCACGTTTTCTTCATTTTCTGCAAAAAACTGGTTTCCGCCGCCGCTACTGTTTCATGGACAGGCAGCACCAATTCTTTGCCCATGTCCTCCGCCGCTTTTTTACATTCTTCACACTCTGCCAGATGTTCCTCCACCAGTTTTTTTGTGTCCTCACTGACCGCTCCATCCACATATAACGGCAGCAAATCTCCAATGACATTACAGTTGATCTTATTCATGTTCCATCTCCTCCATATATGCCGTCACTTTCTGTTTTGCCCGATAATAAGTCACCCTTGCCCAACTTGCGCTTTTTCCGAAAAGCTGCCCGATTTTCTCGAAAGGCAGTTCCCCAAATACCCGCAGGGTAAACACCTCTTTGTATGGCTCGTCCATTTCATGGAGAAATGCATGTACTGCAAAAGCCGTTTCCGCGTCAGTCATTTTCTCCAGAAACAACGGTTCCGCCGCCTGTTCCTTTTCTGCTTCCAAGGGCTCCGTTTTTTTCTGTTTCCGACAATAGTCATAATAGGTGTTCTTGCTGATGGCAAAGAGCCATGGGCGAATATCCCCCTGCCCGTCAAATCGGTCAATGGATTTCAGGGCTTTGAAAAAAGTTTCCTGAGCGATTTCCTCTGCCAGCACACGGTCACCGCACAACCCCCAGACATAGAACAGCACATCCCGGAAAAACGCCCGATACACTTGGTCAAAGTCCATGTTTTTTCCCCCTTTCACCCAATTCACGCGTCAAAACGAAAAACGTTACAGCATTTCAAAAATTTTTTCAATGAAAAAAAGCCGGAAGTTTAGGAGCATCTTCATAAGAAAACAAAGAAAGCTGAAATCCTTTTCATACAGAGGATTCCAGCTTTCTTATCTTTACTAAGATTGTATCTGTATGTTTTCTTAGGGGAAAGTTGCTTCTCCGACTTTTTATCATCCTATCTCAACAATTCCATTGGAGTTTTGCCGCCTGTTCATCCGGTGCAGCCTTTACCTGTTTCAAAGATACCAAAATCTGTTTCAATTCCTTTGTGGCAAGTATATCATAGGTTTCTTTGGTTTCTGCCGTGCCTGCCTGATGATAAGCCATGGCCGCCGCCCCATAAAAACAGAATCCCAAAGCATTGGTGGGTGTCTGCCATGTGCCGCAGGCGGTGACAACGGCTCTTGCCGCGGCTTCCCGTACAGGCTCTTTTTCCGCCGCTGACGCTTTTCTCGCTTCTGCAAGGAGCGCCTTCCATTCCTTCAGAGGCAAATTTCCAGTTATACAATCTTTTGTCTTTTCCAGCAGTTCCGAAAAAAGCGGCGTTTCCGCCACCAAAGGCAGATATTTCTCTGTCACATATGCCATTGCCCATGTGGTCAGGGTTTCTTTGGACTTTCCTTCCATGCCTTCCATCAGTGAAAGCACTGCCGGTTCCGTAGGACTTCCCAGTGTTTTCCGCAGCTTTGCCATATCCTCGCCTCACTTCTTTTGATTCCTTATGGACATGGTATCATAGCTGCCCCCGTCCTTCAATACCCCATAAGACAGATGGAAAGATTCAGATACCCGGCGAATGTAAGCCACAGCAAATAAGGCACCAGCAGATACCCCGCCCGTTTATCAATGCTTTTAAACTGTTTCCACAGCCGGAACACCAGCACCCAAAGCAGCACCAGCCACCCAAAAGCCAGCCCGCAGAGCCCCAGTCCAAAAAACAGAATGGGCCAGATTACATTGACGATGAGCTGCACCCAAAAAGCACGGAGTGCTTCCTGACTGTCCGGGTCATAACTTTTTGCCACCAGACAGGCAGCAATGCCCATGAGGATATACAAAATGGTCCAAACCACCGGAAACACCCATCCCGGCGGTGACAAAGGCGGTTTTGCCATCTGTTCATAAGCCGCCATGCCGCTGCCGGAAATCATCCCCGCTGCCGCGCCTGCCACCAGCGGCACCAAAATATAAAACCAGCATTTCTTTTTCCCGTTCTTTTCCATATTTGCGCCCCCTTCGTGTCAAAACATCCTCCTGCCGCATATCATAAAGCAAGTACAAAACTTTACAGGAGGCATTTTCATTATGGGTATTACTGCTTCTTCTTATACACTTTTTCCCGACACCATTTCCTGCGGCGGCGAGGTAGAAGGGATTCTTTCTCTCTCCGCAGGGCCGGACATCGTTTCCAATCCAGCTGACATCGTCATGGTGCTGGACTGTTCCGGCAGCATGGAGGGTGAACCTTTTGCCGCCATGAAAGCCAGTGTCAAAACATTCATCGACATCATCGACGAATCCACAGACGAAAATCAGGACGGCAATATCGGCGGCGGCAGTCAGATTGCCATCGTCAGCTTTGCCCGGACTGCCACCCAGCGGACAGGATTTTTGACAAATACGGCAGACCTGAAAACAGCTGTCAATAACCTGACCATTGACGGCGGCACCAATCACGAGGACGCTTTCACCAAAGCATACAGCCTCTTTGATCCTGACACCACCCATCAGAAGATCATCGTCATGTTCACAGACGGTCAAAGCACTGCCGGCGGTTCCGCTGTGCCCATCACCACATTGGCCAAAGAAAACGGCGTTATCATTTACTGCGTTGTGCTCAAAGGTCTTTTTGGCACAGATGTACCTGCCGCATCCCTTTGGGTATCCACTCCCGTCACATCCTTCCTTTCCATTGCGCCTACCCCAGCGGAACTGGAAGAAATCTTTGCCGAACTGGCGGCCAATATTTCCAATCCCGGCGCCACGGAAATCCTCATGCAAGGGTTGGTGGCTGACGACTTTATCCTGACGGAACTGCTGCCGCCGGACAAAGGCACAGCACAACAGCTGGATGCCCATTCCTTCCGCTGGAGCATTGCAAAACTTGGGGCAACTGCCATCGAAGGGGCTTCCCTGCGCTTCCGTCTGAAGCACATTGCCACCACTTCCGGCGAAAAAGCCCCCATGAAAGAAATTTCGTATTCCGACGCGGAAAACAATGTGGTTATCTTCCCTGTCCGCAAGGTATTTACAGACTGCACTGAGGAAATCGACATCACACCCTGTCCGCCCGTAGTCACATTCACCATGGACGACTGTCAGGATTTTCTGGAGTATGATCTGGGAAATTTTATCTGGGAGAATGCTGGTCGTATCTTGGAATGCAGCCTGACCCTGCGTCAGATCTGCCCTAACCGCTCCACTGCCTTGGCGCTGATTCTGACGGAAATCGACGACGAAGGGGAAAGCCGCCCCCGCGGTTTCCAGACATTCACCATTCCCGCTCATCACGCCAACGGCTGCCGCGACATCCACGTGAAATCCATCCGTTTTGTTCTGCCGGAGGACAGTGACACCGCC
>NZ_CAJMDQ010000071.1 GCF_905212195.1 uncultured Anaerotignum sp.
CCAGCAATGTCGGGCGTTCTTCTCCCACTGAATAGACATTCCCCGCGCCATCGGTGAGATATGCCACATCTTCCCCAATCACATAAAAGAAATGAGCGTACGTTTCTTCCAGCGAAAAGAGATATTCGTAAACCTGCGTGTCCGGCGGGCTTGGCATATAGTAGATAGGGTGGCCAGAAATCATATCCCCTTCATACCATAGAAAATTCCCGTCTGCATCCTGCCGAAACATAGCTAATATGGGACGGTCAATACTTTCGCCCATTACATAAAGAGCGCAGCGGTAAGTATGTCCATCTACTTCCCCATCTTTCACCTGTTTCAGATCAATTTCCGCCTTCTTTGCTTTCTTGGTACGGCCAATGGTTTCGCAAATTTCCTCATCAGTATTGCCCAAAAGAGGACGATTCTGCCAATTTGTCCAGAGGGTACAGCCAATGACAGCGATAACGAGAAATACCGCGCATAAAATCAAAGGTTTCAGATTGTTTTTTTCCATAGGACATGCCCCTTTCCAATGAAAAATCAGTCTTCCGCCACAACTTCCACTTTGCCGATGCCTTCGACTTCCACCACATCACCGGGACGGATTTTTTTGCCACGTTCCGTTGCCATGACCCCATTGACATAGACAACGCCGTCTGCCAGAAATACTTTCACATCAGAGCCCTGATCGATGAGCCCTGCCAGCTTCAGCACCTGCTGGAGTTTGATATACTCTGTATGAATATAGACTTTATCCATGATTTCCACTCCTTTCCCTAAAAATCAGCCTTTCATGAAAAACTGCACGGCAGTCAATGCCGCTGCTGCCAGAAGGATCACCACCACAAGAATCCAGGAACGGCGATTTCCAGCCATCATCTGTTCTTGTGTCACCTCATGATTTTTCAGATATTCTTTTCTCGACAGATAAGATGCGATGATCATCACCGCAAAACTTCCCCAAACCAGGAAAGGCCCACCTGCCCCCATCAGATGTTCCGCATTGTTATTGGATTTGCCCCACAAAAACACCACCAATGCGACAATCTGCAAAACACGCAATATCACGTACATAAACAAAGCCCCTTTCTGTTTAGCCGTGCATATCTTTTTTTATGTTCTCATCACATACGCAGAGGCAGGATCAGATACTGATAAGCCTTGCCTTCCAGAGGCACGATGGTACAAGGGCTGAGAGATCCGGTAAAGCGGATAGCCACTTTTTCATCATCGATGGCTCTCAGTGCTTCAATCAAATAACGAGGATTGAACGCAATCTGCATTTCATCGCCGTCTGTTTCATTAGGCACTTCTTCATAAGCGGTGCCCATATCACTTCTTGCTGTGATGACCAATACATTGGGTTTCAGTTCCAGACGCACAGGTGTTTTGCGGTTATCTCTGGAAACCAAAGACGCACGTTCCAGTGCCTGAATCAATTCATTTGTATCAATGATGATCTTTGTTTTGAAATCTTCGGTGAAGTTATTTTCATAGCTTACATATTCCCCTTCCAGCAGACGGGAAACCATAGTTGCCATGCCCAGATCGAAGAGCACGTGCTTATCTGTGAAATACAGGTGCACTTTATCTTCTTCTTCCTGAGAAAGGATTTTGGTCAGTTCTGTCAAAGTTTTGCCGGGAACCACAACGCTCTTTTCTGTAAAGTCATGTTCCAGCGGGCTTTTGCGGAAGGAAATGCGGTAGCCGTCGATGGAAACCACCTGCAGGGCGTTTTCTTTCATTTCGAACAGTTCCCCAGTAAGAATCTGTTTGGTGGATTCCTGAGAAATGGAGAAAATGGTCTGACGGATCAAATTACGCAGTTCATTCTGTCCCAAAGTATAAGCTTCTTCCTGTGCCACATCGGGCAGTGCAGGGAAATCGTCGCCGCTCTGGCCCATGATGGTAAAACGGGAAGTACCGCCAGTGATGGTGATGCTGTTTTTCTCATCTGTTTCCAGTGTAACGGTATCGCCGTTCAAACGACGGATGATTTCATGGAAGATTTTTGCTTCAATGGCGATTTCACCTTTTTCCAGCACATCTGCATCAATGGGTGCAGTCTGGATACCCAGTTCCAGATTATTGGCTGTCATGGTGAAGCCTCTCTGGTCTGCTGTCAGCAGAATACATTCCAAAATGGGAAGTGTCGTTCTGGAGGAGACAGCCTTGTTCACGATATTGATGAAGTTCAGCAAGGTTTCTTTGCCGCACATGAGTTTCATTTATACACATCTCCTTTTTGTTCACAGTGCATGGATAGAATAATAGAATTTGGTTCGTAGCAGTAGCAGTAGAGGGTGTGGAAACTGTGGAAAACGTCATTTTTCCTTGAAATCATGGGAAAAACCACCGAGGGACAACCATGTGGAAAAGCCAGGGACAACTATCCCGCTTATAAACACTTTCCACAGGGGCCTATTTTCCCCACCATTTATCCACAGCCTGTCCCAAGGAATTTCACAGCCCCATGGGGACAGACTTATCCACAGGTCATTGCTGCCCTTTTTACCGTTCTTTGATTTCTTTTTCCAGTTCCATGATGGTATTTTTCAGTGCTTCGTCATTTTCCATCTGCTTTTCGATCTTGGAAATGCCATGGATGACGGTGGTATGGTCTCTGCCGCCGAAGCTTTCGCCGATTTTGGGCAGGGAAATGTCTAATAATTTCCGGCACAGGTACATGGATACCTGTCTGGGAAAGGCGATGTTTTTGGGCTTTTTGTTGCCCTGAATGTCCTCTACGCTGATGTTGTAGCGTCTTGCCACAATCTCCTGAATGAGCTGTGGTGTCAGAGGCGCCTGGGCGTTTTCGCTGTAAACATCCCGGAGGGTCTTTTCTGTCAGCGCCAGTGTGATTTCCTGATTTGTCAGGGTTGCGTAAGCCACGATTCTGGTCAATGCCCCTTCCAGTTCACGGATGTTGGATACGATATTTTTCGCGATGTATGCCATGACTTCATCGGGCACATGGAGGTTGTCACGATCTGCTTTTTTCCGCAAAATGGCAATTCTTGTTTCGTAGTCAGGGGGCTGAATATCTGCGATCAAACCCCATTCGAAACGGCTGCGCAGACGGTCTTCCAGTGTCTTGATTTCCTTGGGCGGACGGTCGGAAGAAATGATGATCTGTTTGTTGGATTCATACAGCGCATTAAATGTATGGAAAAATTCTTCCTGTGTCCCTTCTTTTTTGGAAATAAACTGAATATCGTCGATGAGCAGCACGTCAATGTTCCGGTATTTGTTGCGGAATTCCTCGTTTTTGTTGTTCTGGATGGACAGGATCAGCTCGTTGGTGAAGGTTTCGCTGGTTACGTAGAGCACCTTTGCTGCCGGATTCTTATCCAATATAAAGTGAGCAATGGAATGCATCAGGTGGGTTTTGCCCAGCCCGGAGTTTCCGTACAAAAATAAAGGGTTGTAGGCTTTTGCCGGAGATTCCGCAACGGCAAGGGATGCCGCATGAGCCATACGGTTGCTGTTGCCCACCACGAAAGAGCTGAATACATACTTGGGATTCAGATTCCGCGCCACATCGCCGCTTTCTTCCTTTTTCACTTCTGCTGTGGTATGAACGGGAGTTTTTTCCCCTTCCGTCAGGATGACGATGTCGTAATTGATGCCCGTCACGTTCTTCAGAGCGCTGCGAATGAGGGTCAGATGACGTTTTTCCAGAATTTCCTTACAGACGTTGTCACTGACCTGCAGCAGAAAACGGCTGCCGTCGATGCCCACAGGCACAATGGGCAGAATCCATGTTTCAAAACCGATGGATGAGGAAATTTCCTGTTCGATGAGCTTCAAAGCCGCGTTCCAAGATTGGTTGATGTCCATAAACAATCCTCCTATTACATTTCTTTTTCAAAAATCCGATGTTCCGATGCTGTGGATAACTTTTTCATTTGCCCACAGTCCCCTGTTTTTTCCCTGTGTATGGACAACACATTTCGCTTTTTATACACAGCGGTGTGGAAAAACAGTCCTGATGTTTTGCACAATCCCGAAAAAATGGAAATTTCGGTCTTTTGCTGCAAACCATATTTTTTTCATCCGCAGAAAATCCACAGCTCATAAAAGTTATACACAGGGTTATCAACAGCTTGTGGATAACTTTCCGAAAAGAGGCGTGGAAATTGTGGAATAGCTGAAAAAAAGGACAAAAATCCTGCCGCTGTCGTCAAAGGGAGCCCCTTTTTTGCAAGTTCCGTCAATGCAGGACGGTTTTTTTCGGCAAATTTTCAGACAAAAAAACAGCTCTCTGTTTCCCTTTTGGTATTCGGTACGTCAAGACAGCTGCCTGCCGCGGAGGCACATCTCATTTTGATTCTGTCTTTCAGTATAACAAAAGTTATCCACAACCGCAATGAAAAAATGGACTGAATTGTGGAAAAGTCCGTTTTTCGCCGGAAAAGCAAATGGCACAACTTGTGATTTTTTTGTCAAAAAAACGGAAAATCACACAAAAACAGCAGTCCGTTTTTTGATAGTCCATATTTTTTCTGTATTTTTTATTGAGAAAGAACACAGAGAAAAAATCGGGTTAATTACAATATATAGAACAAAAAGTCCCAAAGAGTTCCAAATGTACTTTTTTCTGTATGGAATTTCGTACAATTTTTTGTGGAAAATGGAAAAAAAGCCGTAAATTCCCCTTGTAGCGGATATTTTTTTCTTGACGGGGACTTGCTTTTTCACTATAATAGTAGCAGTGCTCGTAAAAAGGGCGTTAAAACCCTGCAAGGACAAAGGAGGTGCATGTACAATGAAAATGACATTTCAGCCCAAGAAAAGACAGAGAAGCAGAGAACACGGCTTCAGAAAAAGAATGAGAACTGCAAACGGCAGAAAAGTGCTGGCTGCAAGAAGAAGAAAAGGCAGAAAAGTACTGTCCGCATAATTTTCGATGATACCAAGAGTAAATTAAGGCCGCAGAATGTGGCCTTTTGTTCGTCATTGGAAAAAATTTTTTTAGGCAAATCGGGAAGGGAGCTGGATGACCATGCTTTTTACACAATCCCTGAAAAAGAATTTTCAGTTTCGCTATGTATATCATAAGGGCAGATCTTTTGCCAATCGCCGTCTGGTGATGTATATCATCAAAAACGGCACGGCGGAAAACCGTCTGGGCATTTCCGTCAGCAAAAAAGTCGGCAAGAGTGTTGTCCGCTCCCATGTGACCCGCCTGATCCGGGAAAGCTACCGCAGTATGGAAGCAGAGCTCAAGCGTGGCTATGACATCGTGGTCATTGCCCGGGTATCCTGCAACGAAGCTTCTTATTGGGAAGTGCAGGACTCTCTGCGTCATTTGATGAAAAAACATAATTTCTTCTGCCCGGAGGAAGCGGAAAAAAAGTGAGATGATATGTTCGTATGGTAAAAAAAGTATTTTTGTTTCTCATTCGTTTGTATCAGCTGGGGATCTCCCCTTATATCGGGCCCCATTGCCGTTTTACCCCCACCTGTTCCAGATACGCCTATGAAGCCATCCAGAAGTATGGTGCCTTAAAGGGCGGCTATCTTGCGGTGCGGCGGTTATTGAAGTGCCATCCTTTTCATGAAGGCGGCTATGATCCGGTGCCTTGATTTTTTTGTTTTGACCGCACTTGATTTGAAAAGTGCAGAAAAATTCTCATGTTTGGTGTTGTAAGGAGGCAAAAAAGTGAATGAATTGATGTTGTTGTCCACCATGCGTATGGTGCGAGAACCGGGTATTTTCGAACCCATTGCCATCGTTCTTGGCAAAATCTATAACATGCTCTTTAACGGCATTTACGGCAGTGTCAGTGCAGGTGCGCTGGGGATTGCCATCATCGTTTTTACATTAATCGTGAAACTTATCTTGTTCCCTCTGATGATGAAGCAGCAGAAATCTTCCTTTAAGATGCAGCAGCTTCAGCCTGAGATGAACAAAATCAGAGATAAATACAAAGGCAAGACCGACACCATGTCTCAGCAGAGAATGGCGCTGGAATTGCAGGACTTCCAGAAGAAAAACGGCGTACACCTCATGGGCGGCTGCCTGCCTATGCTGATCCAGCTTCCTATCCTGTACGCTCTGTACTACATCTTCCAGAACGCATATGTTTACGTTGATGTCATCGGCAACAACTATACAGACATCGCCAACGCAATCATCCAGATTCCCGCGGCTCTGCGTATGGAAGCTTTCACACCTTTTGCACAGGATCTGGTAGATACTTATAAAAATCTGGGTACTATCGATATGAACAATGTCAATGACGTTGTTATGCTGGTAGCAAACATCAAAGCAGACGACTGGAACACCATTTTGGCTACATTGGGCGACAGCGGCAATGCACTGCTGCCTTTGCTGGACACAAAGAACAATATCGAAACATTCCTGACCATTCCACTGGTAAGTAAGTGTGGTCTGAGTTTCCCCAGTGTCATCGTGCCCATCGTTGCAGGCGTGACCACATTCCTGCAGTCTAAAGTCATGACATCCCTGATGAACACCACCGCAAGCGCGGAAAACGATCAGGCAGCAGCCATGACACAGAGCATGAACAAAATGATGCTGTATTTCATGCCCATCATGATGGCATTCTTCTGCCTGCAGGTGCCTGCAGGTCTGGGTGTATACTGGACAATCAGTAACATCTTCGGTATTCTGCAGCAGATCTTCCTGCAGAAATTCTATAGAAAGAAATTGGCTGAGGGGGCGTTGTAAGAAATGGACGAAATCAGAAAATCCGGTAAGACCATCGACGAAGCTGTTGCAGCTGCGCTGGCAGAACTGCAGGCGGAAAAAGACGAGGTCACCATTACCGTTATTGAAGAAGGCTCCAAAGGCTTTCTGGGTATGTTCGGCGGCAAAGATGCCGTTGTACTGGTAAAGAAAAACTTCAATCCTGAAAAAGCGGCAGAAAACTTCCTGCGTGAAGTATTCCTGTCCATGGGACTGATCATCAAAATCGAAACAAAAATGCAGGATAAACACCTGCTGGTTGACCTGACTGGTGACGATATGGGGATTCTCATCGGCAAAAGAGGTCAGACACTGGACGCTCTGCAGTACCTGGTAAACCTGGTTGTGAACAAAAACAGCGCGTCTTACATCAGCGTCATGCTGGATACAGAAAACTACCGCCAGAGAAGAAAAGAAACACTGGAAACACTGGCATTCAACCTGGCGAAAAAGGTAAAACACACCAGAAAAAATGTGGTGCTGGAACCTATGAACCCTTATGAAAGAAGAATCATCCATTCTGCACTGCAGAATGACCGCTATGTGACAACATTCAGTGAAGGGGAAGAACCTTTCCGTAATGTAGTCATTGCCCTGAAAGGCAAAAACGGTCAGCCCAGAGATTCCAGAAAAATGGAACGCGGCGAAAGACACGAAAGAGCGGAAAGAATGGAAAAAGCAGAAGCATAAACTTTACAAAAGAAGGCGGCCGACGGGGAGATACCCTGCGGACGCCTTTTTCTACAAATGGAAAAGAAAGGGGATTTATCTATGCTGCAGCAGGCAAATTTTCTGGACGACATCATTGCTGCCATCTCCACACCACTGGGCAGCGGCGGCATCGGCATCGTCCGCATGAGCGGGAATGGCTGCATCGCTTTGGCGGACACCATTTTTCAGGGCAAAAAGAAACTGACGGAAAAACCCAGCCACACCCTTTCCTATGGGAAGATCACCGACGGCCCCGACGGGGAAGTCATTGACGAAGTGCTGGTTTCTGTTATGAAAGCACCTCATACCTATACAAAAGAAGACATTGTGGAAGTGAACTGCCACGGCGGTTTTCTGGTAACCCAGCGTGTCTTGCAGGCACTGTTGAACGCTGGCGCCAGACTGGCAGAACCCGGTGAATTCACAAAACGTGGCTTCCTCAACGGACGTATCGACCTGACACAGGCAGAAGCCATCATTGACCTGATTCAGTCCAAAACAGAGCTGTCCCGTCAGGCGGCGGTGAACCAGCTGGAAGGCAGACTGAAAACAGAAGTCCGTCAGATGCGTCAGGAAATCATCGACATGATTGCTTCCATCGAAGCTGTTATTGACTATCCCGACTACGACATCGAAGAAGAAACTTACGATTCCATGGAGAAGGGCGCAAAGAAACTCCTTGCTCGCATGGAAAAACTGCTGGCAGGGGCAGACAGAGGGAAAATCCTCCGGGAAGGCTTGCAGACCGTTATCGTGGGCAAGCCAAACGTAGGCAAATCCTCTCTCTTGAACTGGTTCTTAGAAGAAGATCGCGCCATCGTGACTGACATTCCTGGCACCACCCGTGACACCGTAGAGGAATATATCAACATCGACGGCATTCCTGTCAAAATCGTAGACACCGCAGGTATCCGTGAAACAGGGGACGTGGTGGAAAAAATGGGCGTGGAAAAATCCAAGGCTTATGCGGAACAGGCAGACCTGATTCTCATGATGCTGGATGCCTCCCGTCCACTGGAAGCAGAGGATAGAGAGATTTTGTCCTTCATTCAGGGAAAACACAGCATCGTTATGCTGAATAAATCCGATTTGGAACAGAAACTTTCTCTGGAAGAACTGGAACAGTTCGTGCCAAAGGAACAGATTCTGTTCGTTTCCGTCAAAGAAAACACTGGTTTCGATGCCCTTATCGACGCCATCAAGACATTATTCTTCAGCGGTCAGACTGCAACGGCAGACGATGCGCTGCTGGGCAATACCCGTCATAAAAACGCGTTGTATCAGGCAAAAGAAGCCATGGAACGCTGCCTTGTGACCATTGGTACCCGTATGCCCGAGGATTTCATTTCCATGGACTTGCAGGACGCCAGCCGGGCATTGGGGGAAATCACCGGCGACGTAGCCGATGAGGAAATCATCGACCGCATCTTCACCAAATTCTGTTTGGGAAAATAAAGGAAAGAAGGTAGAAACATATGAACCCATCTGGACAGGATAACGTACTGGGTACGGCAAATGTCAAGACATTATTAAGACAGTTAGCCATCCCTGCCATCACCGCGCAGGTAGTCAATGTCCTTTATAATGTGGTTGACCGTATGTATATCGGGCATATTCCTGACATTGGGGCATTGGCATTAACAGGGGTAGGGGTCTGCATGCCCATCATCATGCTCATTACAGCTTTTGCGGCGCTGGTGAGTATGGGCAGCGCTCCGCGTGCTTCCGTCCTCATGGGGAGAGGCGATAACGAAGAAGCACATTATACATTGGGCAACAGCTTTATTATGCTTATCATCATCGCGCTGATATTGACAGTATTTTTCCGCAGATTTGCGGAGCCTCTTCTCATGGCATTCGGCGCCAGTGAAAACACCATCGGCTATGCCATGGACTATATGCGCATTTATACCTTGGGTACCATTTTCGTACAGTTCGCTCTGGGTCTGAATGCCTTTATCACCGCACAGGGCTTTGCCAAAATCAGTATGGCCACCGTTGTCATTGGTGCCATCATCAATATCGTACTTGACCCCATTTTCATTTTCGGTTTCCATATGGGTGTCAAAGGTGCGGCGCTGGCTACCATCATTTCTCAGGCAGTTTCCGCTATCTGGGTACTGCGGTTTTTGACAGGAAAGAAAACCATACTGAAATTGCAGAAAAAGTATTTCCGCTTGCGTGGTTCCGTAGTAGGGCCTTGTCTGCTGCTGGGGATGTCCCCCTTTATCATGCAGGCAACGGAAAGCGCCATCAGCGTTTGCTTCAATTCCTCTTTGTATCGTTACGGCGGGGATATTGCTGTAGGTGCCATGAGCATTTTGACCAGCATCATGCAGTTTTCCATGCTGCCTTTGCAGGGATTTACCCAGGGGGCACAGCCCATTACAGGGTATAATTTCGGCGCTGGCAATGCGGACCGTGTGCGCCAGACTTTCCGCCTGCTGCTGCGGTATTGCCTGACCTATTCGCTGATATTGTGGGCCATCTGTATGGTGGTTCCTCGTCTGATTCCGTCTATGTTTACAGGGGATGAACAGCTCCTTACCTACACAGCTTGGGCACTGCGGCATTATATGGCGCTCTCTGGCATTTTCGGTATCCAGATTGCCTGCCAGCAGACATTCATCGCCATCGGCAATGCCAAAACATCCCTGTTTTTGGCGGTTTACAGAAAGATTATCCTGCTCATTCCTTTGATTTATATTCTGCCTGCCATTCTGGAGCAGAAAGACAGAGCCGTTTTTCTGGCGGAACCAGTGGCAGACCTCATTGCTGTGACCACCACAGCCATCATGTTCGCTTACCAGTTTAAGAACGCCATGAAAAAACTGGAGGCAGGCAAAAAGCCCGCAGAGGCGTAAAATATGTTTTTTTTGGAGAAACCCTCGAAAATCCTTGCATTCCGGGGGTTTTTCTCATAAAATGGTACAATGGAAATCCATGTGGAAGTAAATAAACTCCAAATAGAGGTGAAAATAAAACATGTACGAAGCAGAAACCATAGATATTGCCGTTGTGGGCGGCGGTCATGCAGGCTGTGAAGCGGCATTGGCAGCAGCCAGACTGGGTATGGAAACGGTGATGTTTGCCATCAGTCTGGACAGCATCGCTATGATGCCCTGCAACCCCTCCATCGGCGGCAGCTCCAAAGGCCATCTTGTCCGTGAAATCGACGCATTGGGCGGCGAAATGGGCAAGAATATTGATAAGACCTATATCCAGACCAAAATGCTGAATACAGGCAAAGGCCCCGCTGTGTACTCTCTGCGGGCACAGGCGGACAAAACAAGATACCATGAGGAAATGAAACATACACTGGAGAAAACCCCCCATCTGCGCATCAAGCAGGCGGAAATCTCCGAAATCCTTATGGAAGATAACAAAGTAACAGGCGTTGTCACCACCAGCGGTGCCATTTACCGCTGTAAGGCAGTTGTGCTCTGCATGGGCACTTATATGAAAAGCCGCTGCCTGACCGGGGACTGCATCACCGAAAGCGGCCCCAATAACCTGATGCCTGCCACAAAACTGAGCCAGAACCTGCTGGATATGGGCATCCGTCTGTTCCGTTTCAAAACAGGCACACCTGCCCGTATGAACCGGAATTCTCTGGATTTCAGCAAAATGCAGCCCCAGTACGGCGATTCCAATATCGTGCCTTTTTCCTTTGAAAACACACCGGAAGGCATCGCCAGAGAACAGGATTTGTGCTGGCTCACTTACACCAATGAAAAGACCCATCAGGTCATCCGGGACAATCTCCATCGTTCTCCCTTGTTCGGCGGCTTGATTGAAGGCACAGGCCCTCGTTACTGCCCGTCCATCGAGGATAAAGTGGTGCGTTTTGCCGATAAGGAACGCCACCAGCTGTTCGTAGAGCCCGAAGGGGAAAACACCGAAGAAATGTATATTCAGGGTATGTCCTCCTCTTTGCCGGAGGATGTGCAGATTGCCATGTACCGCACCATTCCCGGTCTGGAAAACTGCGAAATCACCCGTTTTGCATATGCCATCGAGTATGACTGTATCGACGCCACCCAGCTGAAGCTTTCTCTGGAATTTAAGGACTATCACGGCCTCTTTTCCGCAGGTCAGTTCAATGGGTCCTCCGGCTACGAAGAAGCGGCTGCACAGGGGCTTATGGGCGGTATCAACGCCGTTCGTTATATCCAGCAGAAAGACCCCATTATCCTCCAGCGTTCCGACGGTTATATCGGCGTTCTCATTGACGACCTCATCAGCAAAGGCAGCAAAGAGCCTTACCGTATGATGACATCCCGTGCGGAATTCCGTCTGCTTCTCCGTCAGGATAACGCAGACCAGCGTCTGACTCCCATCGGTCATGAAATTGGCTTGATTTCTGATGAACGCTACGAAGCATTGCTGGAAAAAGAACGCCAGACAGAAGCAGAAATCGAAAGGGTGAAAGCCCTGACCATCACCCCTGCCAAAGAAACACTGGAACTGTTGGAACAGTACGGCAGTACCCCCATCAAGTCCGGTGTGAAACTGGCAGACCTTATCAAACGTCCCGAACTGGATTATGAAAAACTGGCGCCCTTGGATAAGGAACGCCCCGAACTGCCTGCCCCTGTACGGGAACAGGTGAATATCCAGATCAAATACGAAGGCTACATCAGCCAGCAGCTGAAACAGGTGGAACAGTTCAAGAAACTGGAAAACCGTCTGCTGCCGGAAGATTTGGACTACGAAACCATTCAGGGTCTCCGTTTGGAAGCCCGTCAAAAACTCAATGCCATTCGTCCCCGTTCCATGGGTCACGCTTCCCGTATCACAGGCGTTTCCCCGGCGGACATCTCCGTTCTGCTCATTTATATGGAACAGCATAAGCGTAATGGCTGAGAAATGAAGGAGGGGAAGAAATATGTTCTTTCTTTCATGGAACGGCAAACCCATGCCGAAACCACAGGGCAGGAAACTGTTTCTGCCCGTCAATCATAAAGCCTTTCGGCTGGAGGACGCGGTGCTTTCCCAAAGGAAATCTCCGTTTTTCTCTCTGGTCAGCCCCAAAGGCACACTCCTTGCCTTTCTCCACGCTCTGAAACAAGAGGGTACAGAGGAAGCAAGAGGGTATCTGTCCAGCGCCATCAGCGGTGCGGACTTGGAAGAAATCAAAGGGGTTTTTGCCCATGCGGAAAAATACCGCTTTTTCGTGAAGGAAACAGGGGAGCGTATGCGTACCTTGTCCCTTGCGGCGGCGGGAGAAAAGGAAGTCATTTCCGTCGGCATGGTGGCAGAGCCTGACGACTTTGGCAAATGGAAAATCTATTGTATCGAAAAGGAGTAGCTTATGGAACATAAGGCATTGTTACAGGAAAGCTGTGAAAAAATGGGCGTAAGCCTCACAGAAGAAATGGCATCACAGTTTATGACCTATCTGTCCCTGCTGCTGGAATGGAATGAGAAAATGAACCTCACCGCCATTACAGACAAAAAAGACGTGGTGCAGAAACACTTTGTGGATTGCCTGAGCATCCTGCCCCATTTGTCATTGACCGGACAGGAAAAGATCATCGACGTGGGCACAGGGGCAGGTTTCCCCGGTATCCCCGTAAAAATCGCCTGTCCTGATGTGGAAATGACCCTGCTGGATTCTTTGCAGAAACGTATCGGCTTTCTGGAAGAAGTAGGCAGCCAGCTGGGACTTTCCGGCGTGAATTATGTCCATAGCCGGGCAGAGGACGGCGGTCAGAATCCCGATTATCGGGAACAGTTCGACCTGTGCGTGTCCAGAGCTGTGGCAAATCTGGCAGTCCTTGCGGAATTCTGCCTGCCTTTCGTGAAAGTGAGCGGCAGACTGGCGG
>NZ_CAJMDQ010000072.1 GCF_905212195.1 uncultured Anaerotignum sp.
GAAGCATTGCGGAAAATATTGGATGAGGACGGATGGAGTGCGGAAAAAAAGATAGATGCTGTGCGAAAACTGCTGGATGAGGCGTCGGAAAAATGAAAATATGTTCAACGCCTCTTTTTTTTATGAGGCTTTTGGGGTATAATACAAGGGAATATACACAAAGAATTCCACAACAAACCAAGTGAGAATCTCAAAGGAGGCATTTTTTATGCAGGTAACAAAAGATATGACAATCGGCGAACTGCTGATGATGGACAGAAGCGCAGGCGCAATCCTGATGCAGAACGGTATGCATTGTGTAGGCTGCCCTTCCGCTGCTGGTGAAACACTGGAAGAAGCAAGCATGGTACACGGCATGGATATCGACAAACTGCTGAGCGACATCAACGCTTATCTGGCAAGCAAATAAGACACAAAAAAAGAGGCGTATGCCTCTTTTTTTATGTCTTGATAAAAGGATAGAAGTAAAAAGAGCTGGTCAAGCACTTTGCTGTGCAAAGCCGCCTGCGGCGCCCCCGTAATCTTCGGGGTACAGAGTATCCAGCGGCAGAAGCCTTGAAACTTCGACTTTTCCCTCGTTGGAAGTAAATTCCGACAAGGATTCCATAAGAACCCTACGGGTTCTTTTTTTATGTCTTGATTTTTTGAGTCTTTTCCGAAAGGCTCTTTTTTTATGCGTGGAGACCTTCCCATTCTTCATAAAGCCCTTCCAGTTTTTCTTCCAGTTTTGTTTTTTCCTCGAAGATTTCCTGGGCTTTGGCGTAGTCGGAGCTTGCTGCTGCCATGTCCTCATCGGCTTTGGCAATGGCTGCTTCTGTTTCCTCAATGGCTTTTTCCACTTTGGCAATCTTTGCCGCCAGTTTTCGCTCTGCTGCCTGCTGTTCTTTCTGTTTCAGCCAATCGCTCTTGGTGTCGGTCATGGTCTGAACGGGAGCAGGGGCTGCGCCTTTTACAGGCTGTTCCGCAGCAAGGAGGGCTTCTTTTCTTGCCCGTTCTGCTTTTTTCTCCATATAATAATCATAATTGCCCTCATATCGTGTGATGCCTTCGGGGGAAAGCTCCAGTATAATCTGGGCGGTTTTATTGATGAAATAACGGTCGTGGGAAATGTATACCACAGTGCCTTCATAGCGGTTCAAAGCGTCCTCCAGCACTTCCTTGGAGAACATATCCAGATGGTTGGTAGGTTCGTCCAGCATCAGCAGATTTGCTTTGGAAAGCATGATTTTTGCCAGAGAAACACGGCCTTTTTCGCCGCCGCTGAGGGAAGAAACCTGTTTGAATACGTCATCTTCCGTAAAGACAAAGGCCGCCAGCATATTGCGGATTTCCCCTGCGGTCAAAGTGGGGTAAGTATCGGAAATTTCATCGAAAATGGTCTTGCTGCTGTCTAATTTTTGCTGTTCCTGGTCATAATAGCCCACATGAACATTGGTGCCAAACCGCATGAGCCCGCTGTCGGAAGGCACTTCGCCCAGAAGCATTTTGAACAGTGTGGATTTGCCCACGCCGTTGGGGCCGATGATGGCAACGGTTTCTCCGCGCTTGATATCCAGATTCACATGGCGGAAAATACGCTGTCCGCCGTAGGATTTGGACAGTTCTTCCGCATGGAGCACGTCACTGCCGCTGATGATGCGGGGTGTCAGTGTCAGGCGCATATGAGAAGGCAGGCTGTCGGGGCGGTCGATACGCTCGATTTTTTCCAGCTGTTTTTCCCGGCTTTCGGCACGCTTGATGGATTTTTCTCTATTAAATGCCTTCAGTGTGCGGATGACTTCTTCCTGACGTTTCAGCTCTCTCTGCTGGTTTTCGTAAGCCTTCTGCTGGATGTCCCGATTGATGGCCTTCTGGTTCATGTATGCGGTGTAGTTGCCGTTGTATACCGTGGATTTCCGGTTTTCGATTTCTACTACCTTGGTGACGATTTTATCCAGGAAATAACGGTCGTGGGAAATGATGAGGACAGAGCCGTCGTATGTTTTCAGGAAATCTTCCAGCCATTCAATGGAAGCAATGTCCAGATGGTTGGTAGGTTCGTCCAGCAGCAGCAAATCCGGCTTGGATAACAGCAGTTTACCCAGATATACACGGGTTTTCTGTCCGCCGGAAAGCTGGGACAGGGGGCGGTCGAATTCATCCTCCCCAAAGCCAAGGCCTTTCAGTACACCTTTCAGGCGGCTTTTGTAGCTGTAACCGTCGTTTTGCTCAAATTCGTGCTGTAAAGCGGCATAATCCTCCATCATGTCAGACAACGCTTTTCCTGACAGGTGTGTCATTTCGTTTTCCATTTCACGAAGACGGACCTCGGCCGTTAAAATTTTTTCAAAGACCGATAGCATTTCTTCATAAATTGTGCGGTCGCTTTCTATTTGTTGGTTCTGTGCCATGTAGCCCATGGTAGTTTCTTTTTTCAGGAAAACATCGCCGCCGTCAGAGGAGATTTCCCCTGTCAGAATACGGAACAGGGTGGTCTTTCCGGCGCCGTTAACGCCTACGATTGCGGTTTTTTCTCTTTCTTCTATATGAAATGTGATGTTTTCCAGTATGGTGTCGATGCCATAGGATTTTTCTATGTGATTGACTGCAAGTATCATGTTTTATTCCTCCGTAACCCTTGGGTTGTCCACAATTATGATACCAGAAAAAAGGGCGGAATAAAAGAGTTATTGTTGACAATAAAATAACAGGCGTGCTATACTGAAATCAAATTGAGTAGGAGAGGATTTGGATAATATGGATAGTGAAAAAAAGATTTCACCGGCGGTAATAAACAGATTACCCAGATATTATCGATATTTGGGCGATTTGCTGGAAAGCGACATCACCAGAATTTCTTCTAAAGAGCTCAGTGCAAAGATGAATATTACAGCCTCTCAGATTCGCCAGGATTTGAACAATTTCGGCGGCTTCGGTCAGCAGGGATACGGCTATAATGTAGAATATCTTTACAATGAAATCAAAAAGATACTGGGATTGGATCGTATGTACAATATGATCGTTATTGGCGGCGGTAACATCGGTCAGGCGTTGGTCAATTATACAAATTTTGAAAAGCGCGGTTTCGTCATCAAAGCAGTTTTTGACATCAATCCTCGTCTGGTTGGCATGACCATCCGTGGCGTGGAGGTTTACGACGTAGACAAAATGGAAGAATACGTGAAAAACAATCACGTAGACGTTGCCATTTTGACACTGCCTCGTTCACAGGCTGTTAAGGTTGCTCATGATCTGGCAAAATGGGGCGTAAAAGGCATGTGGAACTTCAGCCACGTGGACTTGCAGGTTCCCGATGATGTGCTGGTAGAAAACGTGCATTTGACAGACAGTCTGATGACACTGCTTTACAAGATCAATGAAATGTACAGCGAAGAAAACGATCTGCATCACCTGCAGAACGGCTTACCTGTGAAACACCGTCAGGTAGAAGAAGAGGAAAAGTAAAAACAGAAAATGAAATGAAAAAAACAGACAATGTCCAGGGGCGTTGTCTGTTTTTTTTGTCTGCAAAAGAACTTTTTTTACGGTTGTTTTTTTACCTGCGCAAAAACGGTCAAAAATCGGGATTGATGATGGCAGGAAGATAAGGTATCATAAAAGAGAATAAAGTAATGAATGATGTTTTAGGAGGAATCAACATTGAGCAGAGCAGACGATATTTTCATACAGAATTGTAAGCAGATTTTAGAGCATGGCTTTTCTACAGAAAACGAAAAGGTGCGTCCTCATTGGGAAGACGGCACACCTGCCTACACCATCAAGACCTTTGGCGTAGTGAACCGCTATGATTTGAGCAAGGAATTTCCTTTGCTGACACTGCGTGCCACCAACTGGAAAGCAGCCATTGACGAAATCCTGTGGATCTGGCAGAAAAAATCCAACAACATCCACGACCTGAACAGCAAAATCTGGGATTCCTGGGCAGACGAAACAGGCTCCATCGGTAAGGCTTATGGCTATCAGCTGGGCGTGAAGTACAAATTCAAACATGGCGAAATGGATCAGGTGGACAATGTGCTGTGGCAGTTGAAAAACGCTCCTGCGTCCCGTCGTATCATGACAAACATCTACAACTTCGCAGACCTGACAGAAATGGGGCTGGAACCCTGCGCCTACAGCATGACTTTCAATGTAACAGGCAATAAACTGAACGCGATTTTGAACCAGCGTTCTCAGGACACACTGGCGGCAAACAACTGGAATGTGGTGCAGTATTCCGCACTGCTGATGATGTTTGCACAGGTAAGCGGTCTGGAGCCCGGCGAACTGGTACACGTTATCAGCGATATGCACATTTACGACCGTCATGTGCCCATCATCAAGGAACTCATCGAACGGGAAACATTCCCCGCGCCCAAGGTACGTCTGAATCCTGAAATCAAGAATTTCTATGATTTCACTGTAGACGACTTCATCGTGGAAGACTACGAACACGGCAAACCCATCGGCAAAGTGCCCATTGCCATTTAAGGAGGAAAACCCATGAATCTCATTGTAGCAGTAGACGAAAACTGGGGCATCGGCAAGGACAATGAACTGCTGTGCCGCATTTCCGCAGATATGAAAAATTTCCGTGCGGTGACCATGGGTCATGTGCTGGTGCTGGGCAGAAAGACTCTGGAATCTTTCCCCGGCAAAAAGCCACTGCCCAAACGTACCCATATTGTGCTGACAGCAAACAAGGCTTATGAAGCAGAAGGCGTGACCCTTTGCCATAGTCTGGAGGAGCTGCCTGGGGTGCTGGCGAATTACGATGACGATGATATTTTTGTCATCGGCGGCGGCAGTATTTATGAGCAGCTTCTGCCGCAGTGCAAAAAAGCTTATATTACCAAAATCTATGACAAATTTCCTGCGGATACTTATTTCCCCAATCTGGATGAAAAACCGGAATGGACACTGACAGAAAAAGGGGAAGTGCAGGAAGAAAATGGCGTGAAATTTTCCTTTGATATTTACGAACAGAAATAAAGGGCTGTTTTCGGAGAAAGGGGCGGATTTGTATGTTGACCATTTACATTCATCGGAAAAAAGTGGCAGATATCATTTGTATGGTGTATGCCCTGATGTTTACCAATCTGCTGAATTACTGCAATCTCATACGTGCACGTACCTATGACATAAAATGGGCGTACGCGGCATTTGTGCTGATGGCAGTGTATTTTCTGGTGCTGTATATCTTCACTCAGATTTGTGATTGGAAGATGGCAGCCATCAATTTGGTGGTATTCCTTGTGGTGACGCTTATTCGCAATGGATTAGATGGCTTTTTCCTCTTTCTTGCGGCGCCTGATTTTTCGTCCGTATTGTTTATGATCTTCATCCTTTGCCATCGGGGGCATGAAGCAAAGAAAAAGAAGGAACCTCTTTCTCAAACAAAGATAGAATGATAAAAAAATAGCCGGAATCCCTACATATGAAGGATTCCGGCTGTTTTTGTTTTTTAGAATGTGTCGGGATGATGTCCGCCCCATCCTGTCTGGGGCATGCACATGAGACGGGACATGTCCTCAGGAGAAATGGTGAAATCGAAAATATCCAGATTTGCTTTCATACGTTCTGCGGAACTGGATTTGGGCAGGGGCAATACATGATTGTCCAGAGCGAAACGCAGACAAATCTGTGCAGGTGTTTTGCCGTATTTTTCCGCCAGTTCCAGCACCAGCGCATCTTCCAGCACACGGGTACGGCCCAGAGGGCTCCATGCTTCCACCAGAAGGCCCTGCTGCTGGGAGTAATGAACGGCGTGTGCCTGACAATATCCGGGATGGTATTCCAGCTGGTTTACCATGGGGGTGACTTCCGCTTCTTTCATGAGGGGCATCAGATGGTGAGGCAGGAAGTTGCTGACACCGATGGCGCGGATAACGTTTTCTTTGTAGAGCTTTTCCAGCGCACGCCATGCGGACAGGTCTTTTTCCTGCCATTTTTCACGGTCTGTTTCAGGCATGGGCCAGTGAAGCAGGCAAAGATCCAGATAGTCTGTGCCTAAGTCTTTCAGGGAATTTTCCACGCTTGCCATGGTAGCGTCATAGGACAGGTCGTCACGCCATACCTTTGTGGTCAGGAAAATGTCTTTTCTGGCAACGCTGGAAGCGGCAATGCCTGCGCCTACTTCTTTTTCATTCATGTACATGCGCGCAGTATCCAGATGGCGATAGCCAACAGAAAGGGCTGTTTCCACAATGCCCTGTGCAGATTGGTCGATGACTTTATAGGTGCCAAAACCCACTTTGGGGATTTTCACACCGTTATATAATGTAAAGTATTCCATGATTCATTTCCTCCTTATTTCTGCTGGAGCTTCAGCGCTTTTTCCAGCAAATATTCTCTTTTGTTGTGTTCCGGTTCATGCAGGACATCCTCCAGCAGCAGCCCAAGGGTTTCCCCTACGGCTTTTCCGGCAGGAATGCCTGCGTCCATGAGGGCTTTGCCGTCCATTTCCAGCATTTTCAGATTCAGACAATCCCCGTCAGCAAGGACTTTTCCGAGGATTTCTCTTGCTGTGGCTACAGCGGCTTTGTCCTGTAAGATTTCCTGTAAAATGAACAGGTTTTCCGTCAGTTCCACACCCAGAATCCCTGCTAATTTCCGCACTTCGTAAGGTGTCTGGGGGATGGGCTGGGATAAATGCCGCAGATAGGTCTGAATCTGCTTGGCTGTGGCGTTGTCAAATTTCAGTTTTTTGCAGAAAGTCTTTGCCTCGGCTTCTGTGAAGGATTGCAGTACCAGCGTCCACCGCAGAGGGGCAGAAACGGGAGCGGCTTTCAGCTGAGGCACCAGCGTTTCGCCCAGTGCTGTCAGACGTTTGTCCAGCAGATTGTCGATGTGGGGCAAAAGACCGCTTTCCAGCAGAAGGGACAGCTTTTCGGGAAAGGGAGATTTCCAGAGTTTGTCCAGTTCCTCGTGGATGCGCTCCACACTGATTTTTTCAATGAGTGCGGCGTTTTTCTGCAATGCGGTGTAGGTGGCATCATCCACCTGAAAGCCCAGTTGTGCCGCAAAACGGACACAACGCAGCATCCGCAGCGCGTCTTCCTGAAACCGCTTGGCAGGCTCGCCCACACCACGGATGAGAGAACGGGAAATGTCCTCCTGTCCCCCGAAAGGGTCGCGGAATCCTTCGGCAGGGTGGTAGGCAATGGCGTTCATGGTGAAATCCCGCCGTAAAAGGTCTTCTTCCAGATTGGAAGTGAAAGAAACCTCGTCGGGATGTCTGCCGTCGGCATAATCCCCGTCAATGCGGTATGTGGTGATTTCGTAATTGGTTTTGTTCAGAACAACGGTGATGGTGCCGTGCTGGATGCCCGTGTCAAAGGTGTGGGAAAATAACGCCTTTGTCTGCTCCGGCAGAGCGGATGTGGTGATGTCCCAGTCCTGGGGGATGCGCCCAAGGATGGAATCCCGCACACAGCCGCCTACAATGTAGGCCTCGTAACCGCCATCGTTGAGGGTTTGCAGAAGGGCGTTCACGTCCTCCGGCAGTGTGATTTGTTTTGTCATGTAAAAACCTCATTCCGGTTGTAAAAATTCTGTTTTGCCGTTACAGTATATCATATTCTAAGGGAAAATCAAAAATTTTTTTGGGATTTTCGGGAAAAAAGAGTTGACATGCCTTCGGCAGCGTGATATTATATTTTACGCAATCAAAATAACATATGCGCCCTTAGCTCAGTTGGTAGAGCAACTGACTCTTAATCAGTGGGTCCAGGGTTCGAGTCCCTGAGGGCGCATCATTTATAAAAGGCAGCGTTTTTCGACTTCGGGTCGGGGGGCGCTGTTTTTTTGCTTACCTGTAAGCCATGCGGCTGGTAAGAAAACAGGGCTGGAAGTGCTTGCATTTCCAGCCCTGTTTTGTTGGCAGCCATAGGGCGTTAGCCCACAACCGAGGCATTTTCAATGCTGAGGTTGTGCATGGCTTACAGGTAAGAGACGAGAGAGAAGGGCGGGGACATTTATGTCAACTTTGCTTTTTTTATGGGCTGGATAGGGCGACAGCCTACAACCGAAGTGCTCGGAGAGGACTGAGGTTGTACATGGGTTACAGGTAAGACACGCGAGAGAAGGAGGGAGAATATTTATATTCTCCCACGGATTTTTTCATGAGATGCATAGGGCGCCAGCCCACAACTGAGGCATTTTCAATGCCGAGGTTGTGCATGGCTTACAGGTAAAAGGTGCAAGAGAAGGAGGGCGTCAGCCCCCTTTCCCATTCCTTTCATATTTTCCTATCCCCCGCCATAAACTGATACAGAGAAATTTTTCGGGAAGAAGGATTGGGGGAAGGATTTTATGGAGGATACATACGGGAAAATCTTGTGGGAGGGCTACGGTCTGAAGTATTACGGCGGTACCCGTACCCGCACGGGGCTGATTTGTAAAACAGACGTGGGACTGAGAGAACTGAAGAAGGCACGGAGCCGCCGGGAAGACCTGCTTTTTGCCCATGAGGTGAAAACCTGCCTCTACCGCAACGGCTTTTCTGCCCTTTCTCTTTTTTATACAGCACAGGACGGACAGCCTTTTTTTCCTTGGGACGGCAATCTTTATCTGCTGGAAAACCCCATGCCTACCAAAGGTCTGGAGGAGGACAGCGCAGATGATTTTGTGTCTGGGGCAACCCTTATGGGACAGATGCACCGGGCAGCGGCAGGCTTTCCGGCGCAGGAAGGACAGGAGGAACGTCCGGCTTTGTGGCAGCGGCGATATCGGGAATTCGTGAAGATTCGCAGACACATGGAACGGCAGGGAAAGTATTCCCCCTTGGATTTGCTGGTCATGCGACACTACGGCACTTTTGCGCCCCGTGCACAGGAAGCCCTGAAGGCCTTGGAAGATGGCGGATATCAGGACATTGCCCATGGGCAGAAGCAGGCAGGTACTTTTTGCCACAACCAGTTCAAAGGCAGCAATCTGTGCCGAAAAGAGGACGGCAGTCTGTGGGTAGGTGGCTTTGAACAGTGCACCGGAGATATTTTCGCTGTGGATTTGGCGGCGTATCTAAGACGGTTCTGGCGGAAAGTGCCCGATGAGCGGGAAAAACTGGAAGAAGTGCTGGCGGCTTACGAAGGGGAGCGGCCCATGGCAGAGGCGGAACGAAAGCTTTTGGTGCCATTGACAGCTTTTCCGGAAAAATTTTTGCGTCTGGTGCATGAGTCCTACAACCGCCGGAGGGTCTGCGTTTCTCCTGCTATGGAGGAGCGTTTGGCGGATGCGGCGGCAGAAGAAAGCCACATGGGCGACCTTTCGCAGGCATTGGAAAGGCTTTTTTGAAAAATATTGGAAAAAGGGCGTGAAGCAAGCCGTTTTCAGGAGAAAATATGTCTGAAAATCAGAAAATTAGAAAAATTTCAGCCTGCTTTCTTTTCTTATGAAGAAACCCCTAGCTTTGCGCCCTGAATTTCTCTTGCAACTTCGGGAAGAAACGTATAAAATGAGACTAAGACAGTCTGCAAATCATTCCCCGAAGGAGGAGAAACGGTATGAAGGACTATCATTTTGAAAATGACAATAAAGAATTCGACACCACCATACGGTTGGATCATATAAACGAAAAAGTAAAAGAACTGGAACAGAATCAGACAGACGAGGACGACTTGGGGGACAAGGACGAGTTCCTCAACGCCTTTGAATCAGAAAAATTTGAAGATCCTCTGCCCATACAGCCGGCGGAGGAACCTGTGACATTCGTCACAAGAGAACCCAGAAAACAGCCTGTCTATGACGGAGGACAGCCGCCTATGCCGCCCAAAGACGAGGACGATGAGGAGGACGAGCCTTTCTGGAACAAAAAGACCATTGGGCTGATTACCATTGCCGCCCTTGTGGTGCTGGGCATCTGCTTTGGCATCGTGAAAATGGTGTTTTTCTCCAATCCGCTGGACAAAGCAACAGAAGCCGCACCTATGCTGGTGACAGAAGTGCTGGATGAGGAAGAACTGCTGGTCTATGACATCAACGCAGCAAAGCAGAAAACAGTGAACCTGACGCCGGAAACGGTGGTCTATAACGAAGACGAGGTACAGATACAGCCGGACATCATACAGATGGGCGATCTGCTTATGATACAGATGGACCAGGACGGCGAATTTGCCGTGACCATTTCTTATGACGACAGCATCAAGAAAGAGGAAATCACCGGGCTGAAAGCCGATACTTCCGCCAAAGAATTGCAGGGGGAAGACCGCTCTTTTGCCTATGACAAAAAGACCATTTTCTACTACGACGAGGAGGAAATCCGCCCCGAGGACATCGAAAGCTGTGATGTTCTGGAAATCAGCGGCATCGGCGATGTGGTATGGTCTGTAAAAGTATTGGAATATCACGGGTATATTACCGTGGAAAATGCCCAGAACATCAAAAACGGCACCTTTACATTGGATGAGGAAGAACCTGTGCCCCTCAGTGATGTGGAAAAAATCGCTGTGAAAGAAGGCACCCATTCCATCACCATCAAAGGGGATAATATCGAAAGCCGCACAGACAGCGTACTGGTGCAGGCAGGAGAAACGACGGTTTACGACCTGTCCAAAGCCCAGCAGAAAATGGGCGTGTTGGCAGTCAATGCCAATGTTTCCGATTATAAGCTTTACATCAACGGCGCGCTGGTAGACAGCAGTCAGCCTTCCGTACTGCCCTTTGGGGAATACGATGTGGTAATCCTGAAAAATGGCTATAAAGAATGGAGTCAGACTGTAACACTGAATCAGGATGCCGTCAGCGTGAATGCCCAGCTGGAGGCAGAAGAACAGCTGGCAACGGTGGTCATCAACTGCAACGAATCTGACGCCAATGTATTCATCAACGGCGAGGAAAGAGGCACCGCGCCTTTGCAGGTGACACTGCCTTATGGCACTTATGAAGTGGAAGTGTTCAAAGACGGCTTCACTTCTTATCACCAGACTGTCCAGATTCAGAGCAGTGTGGTGCACATTTCCGCAACATTAGGTTAAACCCTCTTTTTTGCGGCAGACCATGCCGAAAACTGCCGCAGCAGGAGAGGATACATCATAGACAAACAAAGACAAAGAACAAAGGGAGGAATCAAATTGGATCACATGGAAAGATACCATCAGTGGCTGGCAGATCCCGCCATTGACGAAGCAACAAAAGAAGATTTGCGGAAAATTTTCCCAGATGTTTCATCACGAATCGAAACATAAAAAAATCCCTCTGCCACATGACAGAGAGATTATTTCTTTCCGATTTTTCCATTTTTCACATAAAACAGGTTTTCCCTGCTCAAATAACTGCGGACAGCGTCCTCGATGCCGGTGCAGGTGAGGAATGCCTGCAAGCCTTCAATGCTTTCCATGAGGTATTTCTGCCGCTTGCCGTCCAGTTCCGACAGGACGTCATCCAACAGCAGTACGGGGCTTTCTCCCGTTTCCTCCCGAATGAGCTCAATTTCCGCAAGTCTGGCGGAAAGAGCCGTTGTCCGCTGCTGTCCTTGGGAACCAAACTGCTTCACATCCTTTCCGTTGACCAGAAAAAGGATGTCGTCTTTGTGAGGGCCTGCGTTGGTAGAACCGGTGTAAATATCTCGGTCCAAACTCCGCTCCAGCTTCTCCCGGAGACTGCCCCCCTCGCAATTTGGCTTATATTCCGTTTTAAGGCAGTCTTTGCCTCCCGTTAATATTTCATGCCTCTGGGCAGCTATTTCGTCCAGACGGGCTAAAAATTTGGCTCTCACAGCCATGATTCGCTCGCCTCGCTCGATGAGCTGTTCATCCCAGATAAAAAGGGTATCTGCCAAAGCAGGCTTCACCTTGATTTCTTTCAGCAGATTATTTCGCTGTTTCAGCACACGGTAATACTGCTGAAGGTCATAAAAATACACATTGCTAATCTGGCTCAATTCCATATCCAAAAACCGCCTGCGTTCCGCCGGGCCGTCCTTGATAAGGGATAAATCCTCTGGCGAGAATATGACAGCGTAAAGGGTGCCGAACAATTCCCCCATTTTTTTCACAGGAATGCCGTTGACGGCAATGCCTTTTTTCTCGTCCCGTTTCAGGTGGACGTCGATGCGGTCACCCCTGTTTTTCCGCATCACTTCCAGGCGGATATGGCTTTCTTCCTCCCCAAAGGCAATGAGCTGCTGCTCGCTTCTGCCACGGAGAGAACGTCCCAGGGCACAAAAATAAAGGGATTCCAGAAAATTGGTTTTCCCCTGGGCGTTATCGCCGTAAAACAGATTCATGCCTGCCGTAGGCGCAATATGGAGGGGTTCCAGATTACGGAACCCCTGTAAAGATACTTCTTTAATATACATAAATATGCACCTTTTTATTATAATTATAAATTATGCATAATACCCATGCATAGGGATTTTAGGTTTATGCAAAGCGGTCACCACAAAGGATTACCTTCCGCATCCAGATATTCCGTATCCAGATTGTCCCAATACGGCAGGAAA
>NZ_CAJMDQ010000073.1 GCF_905212195.1 uncultured Anaerotignum sp.
CCCCGCCATTCTACAAGTAATACCACAATCAGCAGCAACAGTACCCATTTCAGGATGCTTCTGCTGCCTTGAATTTCTTTCGTTGTGGATTGTGTCTGTTCCGTCTGTTCTCCCCGCAGGGACAAATCCGATTCCCCTTCGGTTTTCGCATTGACCCCAAAGGGCGTTTCTGTCACATTCTGCGCACTGTCTGTTTCCCGAAGGGTATAAAGCCCCGGCTCCGCCGTTTCCGTCAATGTCTGGGGCGGAAATGGCGGTGCAATGGAGATTTCCTTGCCTGTGGCTGTCATGACTGTTGCCGTTTCTGTGGTAGGCAGCAGAGAAAGACTCACCTGTTCTCCTGCCGTCACTTGGGAAACCCCGGAACCGTTTGCAGGGAAATACCATTCCATCAAACGATACAGCAGAATAGGAAATTCCGTCTGCAAAGGAAAATCACTGTCATGGAGGTCAAAGCCCAAAACAGCCACTTTTCTGCCGTTGGTTTCTCCATAAAGCCCCAAGGTCTGCCCTTCTGCCTGCAAAAAGGCCGTTCCCCAAGAGGCGGAAAGAGGCGTTCCTTTTGCCAGTGCAAAGGAAATATCTCCGCAGTTTTCCAGACCACTATCCGCCAGTCCACGGACATCTGCCGCAAATTCCCGTTCTGCTCCCGTTTCTACGATACCGTTTCCGCTGGGTGGGTTAATAAGGAGCCAATGGCCGTCCGTCGGCATGGTTTTTGGCAATACGCCGTCAAACACATACAGACTGTAGCCTGATAAATTTTCCTGCAAAGTATCTGTCTGATACAGTTCCACCTGCTCGGACAGGGAAAGGGCTTTTTCCAAAAAGAGATTGCTTTCGGAAACCAGCAGCACTTTCTGCTGCTCTGCCGCTGCCAATCCTGCAAAACGGCTGTTATCTGCCGTCAAGGCATCTTCTGGAGAAATCCGTACTTCCAATGTTTTTGTTTCCGCAGGAACGCCACGGAATACCACATCCGTATCTGTTCCAGCTGCCGCTGTGACAGTTTTTGTGTCAAAAGCCGCACCATCTGTGTAAAGGGTAACGGTTTTCTCTTGGTCGCTTTTGCCATAGTGATGAAGCCTTGCCATGACATACAATCCATCTTCCTGTGCCGTATGGGAAAGGAGTGTCACTGCTGTGTTCTCCCCATCTCCGGCATAGACCTGTTCTGTTGCGGACAATGTGCCAAGATTGCCATATCCATCTGTATACACCACGATTTCGCCGCCCAGCGCTTCCTGTTCCGCTGAAAGCAGACTTTTCGCTTCATCCCAGTTGACACCGCCTGCTGTAGGGGACGCGTTTTCCACCATACGCAGAACCACGTCTTTTTCTCCGCCACTGACAGCCAATGTGGGCGTATCTGTGAGTATCACCAGAGAAAAACGAGAACCGGGCGCTGTATTTTCCAAAAGTTCCGTCAAATCCGCCTTTGCCGCATCAAAACGGCTTTTTTCTACGTCTGTGGCCTGCATGCTCAAAGAGCAGTCCAAACCAATGATATAATCCCGCACCTGTATTTTTCCCATGAGATAAGGGCCGGACAAAGCAAGGGCAAGGAGAAGTGCCGCCGCAATCTGCAAAAACATCAGCAGATTTTTCCGTAGCTTCTGCCATGGCTCCTGTGCCTTTGTCTGGGTCAGCACCTTTTCCCAAAGATACAGACTAGGCACCTGTTTTTCTTTATATTTTTGTTTCAGTAAATACATCAACAGGATAATCGGCACCGCAAGGAGTGCCAACAATCCCAAAAGGGGCTGTGCAAAGTGCATCGTCCCCCTCCTCTCTGTTATTTAAGCGGCGCAATCCTGTAAGTATGCCGCCACATCCTCCGGTACCTGATACACTGCCACAAAGTTTTCCTTTGGAATAAGAATATCCAGATATTTCGTCATGCCGTCCAGAATCTCCAGTGTCACATAACCTTCTTTATAAACAGTCATCTGGGCAATCTTATAATCCGTATTGGACACCGTTTCTCCCAGCTTGATGGTGGCATTCTGCCGCAGGGCAAAAGTGCCGCTTTCTGTTACATCCGCAGGCAATGCGTCCACTTTTGTCCATTTGGAAACATTGATTTCTTCCAGAAAGGCATCCATATCCTCCACGGTGGTGCCATCGCTTTTCACCACGCGTACAGGCTTGCCGTCACTGTTTTCTTCCATAAAAATCTTTTCTGCCCAGTTGATTTTTGCCATTTCCGCTTCGATTTCCGCCTGCGCCTTATCCCATGCTTCTCCGGCCTGTTCCATGGCACTGCCCAATTGCTGGGAGGCATCCTGCAAACCGTCTTTCAGTTGTTGTTCATCCGCAGCGGAAAGATTGCCGCAGCCTGCCAGCATACAGAAAGATAAAACACCTGCTATCTTCCAGATTTTCATATAAAATCCCTTCTTTCTCACCGTTCCAGTGTGGCAAAATAATCGGAAACCAGTTCCCGCATGCCATAAGGCACACTGCTGTTTTCCAGTGTTTCCATGGCTTCGTTGCGGTACTGCCCATAGACCGTATCATAAGGCACAGACGTTCCTGCCTGCCCCATGGTGCGGTGTTCCGTCACAGTGGTCTGGCCTTCGTCAGAATCTGTTCCATTCAGCTGGGCATCATAACCGTCTTTGCCTGCCGCAGAACGGGTATAGATTTTTTCCGGCTCTGCATGACCGAATCCACGGCCCTGACCGCTTGTGCCAGCGCCATTGCCGCCATTGCCGCCGTTGGTGGTTTGGCCGCCGTTACCCTGACCTTCTGTACCCTGACCTTCGCCGCCTGTGAATTCACTGCTGTTTTCCACTTTTTTCGCCAGACTTTGCTGTCCCACGTTGCGGTTGAGTTTTTGCAGACTGCTTCTGAGGGCACAATACTGCTGTGCCTGAGAAAGCAGTGCATTTTTCAGGGCTTCACTAGCCTCCGACGGGTCTGCCCCATTTTCCAGAGCTTCTGCCAAGGCTTTCAAGGCTTCCTGCAATTCCTCGTCACTAATGTTTTCCGCGGCTTCTGCCAGCTGTTGTGCCAAGGATGCCGCCTGACCTTTGTCCATGGCTGCCATTTTCTGCAATAACTGTTCCATTGCCTGAGAAATAGCCGCCGAATCTCCCTGTTCCAAGGCTTCGGACAATGCCGCTGTGCTTTCTTCCTGTTTCAAGGTTTCCGCCAGTTCTTTCAAATCTTTGGAAACACTTTCCTTTTCCAGCTGTTTCATATTCTGCTGGGCTTCCCGCACAGCTTCCTCCGCGGCTTTTTTGGTCTTTGCTGTTTTCAGGTCTTTTTCCAATGCCTTTGCCGCTTCCAGAAAGACTTTCTTTTCCTCTTTGGAAAGCTCCGGCGTTTCTTCCGCCTTCACCTGCTCAATTCTTTCCAGCTGGGCATTGGCATAAGCTTCCGCCTCCGCATCCCGTCGCACCGGCATAAATCCCGCACCAATGGTAAGCACCACCACCAGCGCAAGGACACGCAGTACCTTCACAGGCAAGCGCATCCGGTAAAGTTTCGCAAAATCCATTTCTTTGGCTTTGGCAAAACCATCTGCCACTGCCATTTCCTCCACAGGATTCTGTGCACCTTTGCCCAGAAGTTCCATGGTGGTAATCATTCGTTCCGCGCCGCCTAAAACGTCTGCCGTTTCTGCCGTTTCTTTTTCTGTCACTTTTCGCAGGAAAAAGGCCGCTCCAAGGGCTGTGAGCAGCCCCAGCAAAACAAAAACGCCGCAGAGAGGCAAAGTCGGAATTTTCGTCCAAAATTTAGACAATACAACAACGGCAAGGCATAAAATGCCCGCCGCTGTTTCTCCATATATAAACCATTTCAAAAACCGCTCCGCCATAAGCTTATGCCGCAGGGGAGCCAGTAAACGCAAAAATTCTTTCATGGCTTATCCCTTCTTTTTTCGTACCTTCTTTTCCCGCACCGGATTGATGATGTAAGCAGAAAGCAGTACAAATACCACAATCACAACCACATCGAATACCAGATGCAGCAGCCACATATGTGTCCCCATCCACTGATAAAGCACAGAAGTCTGGTCACCCATACGCAGCAGAGAATATGTCACATCCGTACCTAACTGGCCATCCATCAAGGAGAAAAACGCCACACCGGGGTTGGGAATGAGAATCAAAATGGTTGCCAGTACAGGAATATCCCCGTAATATACACCATCATAAGACATATAGTAAAAGGCCAGCAGTACCAAAGTACCGAAGCACAAAAATCCAATGACCAGATACATGAGTACAATGGACACGATGGTGCGTTTAAACAGGCAGGAGAAAAATACAGAAACACTGCCTACCATGCAGGCTGTCACCAGCACGAAAGCAAATACTTCCGCCACCTGCCCCACCGATACCGCACCGAAGTAAAAGGCAATGGCAAAAATGGGCAATGTTGCCACAACCAGCAGCAGTACATACATCAAAGAGGATGCCAGTTTCCCCAGCACGATGGAAAGAGGGCTCATTTTTGTCACCAACAGCAAATCCAAGGTCTGTCGTTCCCTTTCCCCACTGATACTGCCTGCCGCCACTGCCGGCGCTGTCAGAAGCACCAGCCCCATCTGCACCACAGCCAGCACCACATAAAGCCAGACCATAGACGCAGGGTCAAAACTCAAATCACGATTCTGAAACATGGACAAATTGATATACAGCATGGCGCCTACTGCTGAAATCACCAGAAACAACACCAATGCCCCATAAGTTTTCCAGCTTCGCATGGTGGTAATGGCTTCTTTGCGCAAAACCGGATTCATCATACGCCTGCACCTCCTGTCACCTGCATGAAGATTTCTTCCAGATTGCCTTCTTTCTCACGGAAAGACACAATTCCAATGCCCTTTTCCACCAGATGTTTCAGGATTTCCGCCAGCATTTCTTCACTGCCGTCGAATACGAATTCCAAATCGCTGGTATTTTCCGTGATTTCCTTTACAGCAGGCATTTCCCGCAGGATTTCCACTGCTTTAGACACTTCCGCCAGAGGACGCACATAAATGATGCGTTTCTGCGTCAGCTGCCGCATAATATCCTGCACCGTCCCTTGTGCCGCCAGTTTTCCCTGATTGATGATGCCCACTTCTGTACACATTTCCGCCAATTCCGGCAGGATATGGGAACTGATGACAACGGTTTTCCCCATGGATTGCAGCTGCTTTAGGATTTCTTTCATTTCCACTCGTGCACGCGGGTCAAGGCCAGACGCCGGTTCGTCCAGAATCAGCAGTTTGGGGTCATGAATGAGGCTTCGTGCCAGACAAAGGCGCTGTTTCATCCCTCTGGAAAGGGAATCCACATAAGCCTCTTTCTTATGGGACAGGTCTACAATGTCCAGCAGACCATCGATGATGTCCTTTCTGTCTTTATAGGGAATCTCATAAGTCCCCGCGTAAAAATCCATGTATTCCGTTACTTTCAGGTTATCATACACGCCGAAAAAGTCCGGCATATATCCAATTTTCGTCCGCAGCAGTCTGGGATTTTTTGTCATATCCACATCATCCATCCAGATGCTGCCTTCTGTTGCCTGCAAAAGCCCTGCCATGATGCGCATGGTGGTGGTCTTTCCGGCGCCGTTGGGGCCTACAAAGCCGTAAATGCTGCCGTCAGGCACGGTCAGTGTCAAATGATCCACTGCCGTAAAATTGCCGTAGCGTTTCACCAGTTCTTTCATTTCAAGCATACAGACCGCCTCCTTTCACACGCATTCTGGGTGCATGGGTATACACGCCCGGTTCCAGATACATTTTAAACTGTACCACACGTTCTTCGTTGATATAGTCCTCACCGGGGGTATAAGGTGTTTCCACAAAATCTTCCCATTGTCCCGTTTTTGCGTTATACACCTGAGGGTCTGCATACATGCCGGAACCGTAACTTTCATCGAAAGCAAACTGAATCTCATCAATGCGCACACCTTCGCCAACGGTATAGCGCAGAATCACTTCCTGATTTGTATCCATATAGTTGTTTACTTCGCAGAAATTGTTCCAATCGTCATAATACACGCCATAATTCACTGCCTGATCTGTGGTTTCCGGCAGGACTGTAAATGGCAGGTCAAAGGATTTTTCACGGCTCAGATCTTTGGTGCCTACGGTATGGAACATACTCAGGCAATTTTCTCTTGCAGGCTTGTCATTGAGATATTTCACACTGTCAAAGATGGGCATATCGCTGAAGCCAAAAAATTCATAAGTAATCTGGCTGTTTTCCCAACTACTCTGTTCTGTTGTATCCCAGTTATGAAGGACTTCCATCAATTCCTGCTCACGGAGCAGTGTATAGCCTCTTTCTTCCGTAATGGTACCATTCTGTACCTGATCCCAAACCGTTGTGTCATCGCCTGTAACCAAATTGGTCAATCGTTCTCCATAACGGCTATTTACATCTTCTGTACTCAGGTCATAAGAAACGTCAATGGTTTCCCCTGCCGGCAATTCGCCCAGAGGAATATATACATAATCCAGTTTCAGATAAGCATCCATGAAGTTCACAGAAGTTCCGTTTGTCACGGTGCCCACGACTTTTTCTCCATCAAATGCCACGTTGCTGGTTACACTGCCGCCCAGTTCCAATGTGGTAGAAGCGCTGACATAGTTTGTTTCCCACGCCATGTTGTCATAAAAAACGATGTTTGTACCATCACCTGTGGTAACTTTATAATCTATTTCTTCTGTTTTGCCATTGCCGTCATACCAGCCGTTATCCACCTGCGGCTGGACAGGAATGGGCAGTTCACTTTTCAAAGTCACATCACCGCTGCCGGGCACTTTGACAGCCATGGCAATCTTGGATTCTCCGATGCTGCTGTCCTGCTCCATTTCCACAATGGCTCTTGTGCTGATCATACCATTATGATAGGTGCTTCTGCCTGCCAGCACAAATACCACACCCAAAAATACAACAGACAATACAGGAATGGTAATCCATCCCAGCTCTCTGCGGTCTTTTTTCTTCAGCACAAGGTACATAACAGGGCCTGCCAGTACAATATAAATGCCTACCACCAAAAAGATGGCAACCATAGAATTTCCTGTCACAGAAGGGAAGCTGTTTGCAGCATAACGAAGCTGATTGGCCATCTCTCCCCCTGTACCATCTTCCCCTGTATGATACAGACCGCCGCAAAGACCTTCCAGCACATCTGCCTGCTGGGGCATATTGGCAAAAGGCGCCAGACCCAAAGCAAAATGGTTCAGCAGCACATAACCGCCGCCGTAAGGCATAAGAGAAGTCAAAGTCGTACCATTGGCCTCCCATTTCACAGAAGCTTTTTCTGCGGAAATCCCCGCAACGGTCAAAGGCGCAGACAAGGACACTGCTGTACCGTCAGGGGCAGAAATGCCGCTGACACTCTGGGTACCGTTCAAAGATACATCCACAAAATCCAGACCAGAAAGAACCTTCTGTGCCTGCACCCCTGTGCCCAGCACAAGAAGTCCGCCATTGTCCACCCAGTTTTTCAGGGCTTTTTTCTGGGCATCTCCCAGTGTAGCTGTATCAAAATCGTCGATGATGAGCACCGCGAAATTATCCATGACGTTTTCAGATGCTGGAAATGTATCCCGGTCTAAGAAGAATACAGAAGTTTTCTCCTCCAGATTCAGCCCTGCCAGATACTGCACCTGTGCAGGCTGTTCACTAAGAACACCCACTGCCACCGTTTCCGGAGAAAGGGCATCCACGGGCACATATTTCTGGAATACCACATTGCCGCCTGCATCCACCAGCGACACTTCCATATTCCGCCGCACCGTATTCAGTCCCAATTCCATGGAAACCTGTTTGGTGGCGCCTTCGGGCAGTTCCAGCTTCTGGTTATACAGAGCGTATTTCTGGAAACCGCTGTCTGTGTTTTCATAGGTGTAAACTTTTACCTGAAATTCACCCTGAAAAGCCTCACCGTTGTTGGTCAGGGTAGCTGTCAGGGGCGCAACTTTTTCTACAATATAAGAGTTATCGAACCCCACCTGCAAATCCAGCGAAAAACGTTCGCCGCCTATGGTCTTTTCCTGTTCCGGTTCCGCCGTGGGTTCTGCTACATCTGTATTGGTAACAGCCGTGACGGTCTGTGTATTCGGAGCCGCGGCAAAAACAGGTGTCAGCAGGCTCAGCACCATAATCAAGGCAATCACCAACGCAATGACAGCAAAAATCTTTTGTTTGAATTTTTGTTTTTGATGATATTTCATAGCTGTCCTCCCCGTCTAGTAGAAACACATTTGTTTTTCTTTCATTATAACAAGGGGCTTCTCAGAATGTTTTAACTCTTTCTTAAAATTTTCTTCTATTTTCTTTGAAAAATAGACGTTCATCCAATCCCATCTCCATGAGGAACCGGGAAGGCTTCAGAGGTTTTTCATAGCGGTTTTCCGTAAAGGAAAGGAAAAGCCTGTCTTTGGTGCGGGTCAAGCCCACATAGAACAGCCGCCGTTCTTCTTCCAATGCACTTCCCTTTCTGCCTTTTTCATAGGGAATGATACCTTCCGCCAGAGAAGGCAGGAATACTGCGCCAAATTCCAGCCCTTTTGCTCCATGGAATGTGGTCAGTGTCACACCATGGGTATTGCCTTTCTGTTTGGACTGCTCTTTCATCTGACGGCTCAATTCTTCCATTTTCCGCACAAACTCTGTGCCGCTTTCCGTTCCTTTTGCCGTTTCCGTAATTTCGTCTGCAATTTCTATCATATTTGAAAGGCTTGCTTTTCGATAAGCCGCATAGTCCGAAAGATATTCGTCATAGCCTACCACTTTCCGCACATATCGCAAAGCCTCGTAAGGCTTTCGCTTTTGAATCTGCCGCAAATCTTCCTCTAAACTTTCCAGATGTTCCGCCTGCCACTTCTGCAAAGAGGGGCAGACATGGAGGCTCCGCAGCAAACCATAAGGCATCTGTTCCGCCTCTGCCAGCAAGTCTTTGCTGATGTATCGTTTCGGTTTATTCACAATGCGCAACAAAGAAGCGTCACTGTCCCGATTTTCCGCCAGAAACAGATAAGCCGCCAAATCCCTTGCAATCCAGTGGTCATAGAGATGAAATCCCCCATCACGCAAATGGTAGGGAATACCACGACGGAACAAGGCTCTGGCAAAAGCGCCCCCTTGAATATTGGTACGGAAAATCACGGCAATCTCTTCTATGGGCACGCCTTCCTCCAATAAACGGGCAATCTTCTGTGCCGTCAGTTCCGCTTCTTCCCCGCTGTCTTTTGCCACAAAAACATTGATGCGCTCGCCCAAATCTCTGTCACCTTTGATTTCTTTTGCATATCGGCTCACATTGGTTCCAATGACCTGAGATGCCAGCCGGATGATACGCCCAGAACAACGGTAATTCACATCCAGAAAAACTTTTTCCGTTCCCGGAAAATCTTTGGGGAAATCCAGCATAAAAGACGGGCTGGCACCACGGAAGCCGTAAATGCTCTGGTCGTCGTCCCCCACCACAAACAGATTGTTTTTCGGTGCCGCCAGCATTTGCAGACAGGCATACTGAGCACGATTCACATCCTGAAATTCGTCTACCAATATATAGTCAAAACGATCCTGCCACATTTTTCTGACCTTTTCGTCCTGTGACAAAACATCATAGCATTCCGTCAGCATATCATCGAAATCTATTTTTTCATTTCGCCGTTTCCAGCCATCAAATTTCTTTGATAAAGCCACAAATTCATCTTTAGGCAATCCATCTGGCAAAAAATCACTGACATCCAGCAATTGGTTTTTCATAAGAGAATACTGACTGAAAAACTGCTGGATGTATTCCTCCTGATCCTGCACAGAAATGCGGGCTTCCGTCACCAGTTTCTGCAAGGTATTCCGCCGTTCGTCCTCGGAAAGCACTTGTTCCAGACTGTAACCGCAGGCCTGACGAAGGATACGGAAAAAGACACTGTGGAATGTGCCGAACATCACACCCGATTTTCCCTGCAAAGCAGCATATCTCGTTTTCATCTGTTCCGCCGCCGCTTTTGTAAAGGTAATGACCAATATCCGATAGGGGGACACACCCATTTTTTCCGTCAGACGGCGAATCCGCTGGATAATGACCGTTGTCTTGCCGCTGCCGGGGCCTGCCAGCACCAGCATAGGCCCTGTTCCATGGGATATGGCGTGTATTTGATTAGGATGCAATGTCTTTGCCATGATGTGTTTTCCTCCTTTTGGGTTCTGCTTTCAGTATATCATATTTTCGCCCATCACCTAAAACTTAAAAAAATCTTTATACGTTCGTAACGGATTGTCACTTGTCAAAGGGTGTCTTTTATATTAAAATCGCATAAGAAAGATAAAAACAGGAGGTGGCAAAATTGAATATCGGGATTTTTACCGATACCTATTTCCCGCAGCTCAACGGCGTCGCAACTTCCGTACAGACCTTGCGGCGGGAACTGGAAAAAAAGGGACATCAGGTATATATCTTCACGCCTTATGACCCGCGGCAGCAGCAGGAAACGGACGACCATATCTTCCGTTTGCCCAGTATGCCCTTTATCTTTGTCAAAAATTATCGGGCTTGTTTTGTCTGCCCGCCCCATATTCTGCGTAAGATTCACCAGTTGAAACTGGATATCATTCATACACAGACGGAATTTTCTCTGGGATTTTTAGGAAAACTCATTTCCAAAACATGCGGCATCCCTATGGTACATACCTATCACACCATGTATGAAGATTACGTCCATTACATTGCCGGCGGCCATCTGATTTCCGCCGAAGGTGCAAGAGAATTCAGCCGCATTTTCTGCAACACTGCCATGGCGGTCATTGCGCCTACCCAAAAAACCGAGCGGCTTCTGCGCAGCTACGGTGTCAACAAACCCATTTCCATCATTCCAACAGGCATCGATACTTCACATTTCCGCAAATCCAATTACGACCCTGCGGAAATACTGGAACTGCGCCATAGTCTTGGACTGAAGGCAGATACACCTGTGCTCATTTCCATCGGGCGTATTGCCAAGGAAAAAAGCATTGATGTCATCATTGGTGCTCTGCCCAAATTGCTGGAAAAACTGCCGGATACCATGATGGTCATTGTTGGGGAAGGCATGGAAATCGAAAATCTGAAAAAATACGCCGAATCTCTGGGCATTGGCGACCATCTGCTTTTCACAGGCGGAAAGCCTTGGTCGGAAATCGGAAAATATTATCAGCTGGGCAATGTTTTTTGCAGTGCTTCTCTGTCAGAAACACAGGGGCTTACCTTTGCGGAAGCCATGGCTGGCGGCATTCCCGTTGTTGCCAGACGGGATGACTGCATCGTCAACTTCATGACCCATGGAGAAACAGGCATGTTTTTTGATGATCCGGCAGAACTGCCCGATCTGCTTTATCGCGTGCTGACAGATGAACCTTTGCGGGAACACCTTTCCACAACATCCCAGAACACCATGGAAAGCCTTTCCGTGGAAACCTTTGGCAATCATGTGGAAGGACTGTATCAGAAAGTCGTAAGGGCATTCCAGAATGCAGAAAACATTCCTCTGCCCTCTTTGCCCGTCATCAAAGGCACAAGGGTTGCCCATCGTATTTCGAAAATACCCAAAAAACTGGCACACCGCAGTCGTTCTTATTCTTCTCATATTGCAGAAAGACTGTCGTTCCTGCCCAGACACCGTTCCTAAGACACAAAAAATTGTATTTTTGAGGGGCTTCAGATTGTCCCCTCAAAAATACATAAAAAATCCAAAAAAAGCTATTGACAAAACATGTACTTTCTTGTATTATATTTCTTGCGTGAATCACGTATGTGAGTGTAGCTCAGCTGGATAGAGCGTCTGACTACGGATCAGAAGGTCGCGTGTTCGAATCATGTCACTCACGTTAGGAGCTGTTCAAATGAACAGCTCTTTTTCTTTTCCAAAAAAAACAAATACTCTCTCCCCTATCGGAAATAGAAAAAGACATATAAAAAAGGCGGCTTTCAAAAGCCGCCTTTTCATTCGTGGTAGGATAAGATTTTGATTATTTGTCAACAACGGGAATTTCGTCATCAGACCAAGCATCCATATTGTTGCTGAACAGATATTTCTTGGTTTCTGCTGCGATTACGCCACTCAGACCAAGCAGAGCAACCAAGTTGGGGA